>JAZKGH010000119.1:0-11265 GCA_040386055.1 Bacteroidota bacterium | reverse complement strand
ATTCTGCCTTGATAAGGAACATATGGTACGATAGTCTGAATTGGACGCGGATCTCCAACATCTTGTCTCCAGAAATCAGCACTGTCAATTTGCAAATCGTCATACGGTGCAGCCAATCCTCCAATATACGCAGCACTTTTCGATATAGCCGGTACAAATGGCAGTTCAGTTACCTGACAATCCCAACGGAAATACCTTAATGAATCAACAAAGAACACCGGTTCGTTTTCACAATACAGCGTATCTTTTTGTCCTGCAGAATTTAAGATATCAAATGTATCGATGATACCAATGGTAAGAGGGGTTGCAAATGTTTGAGTACAACCACGTGTGCTACCAATGAGGTGAATAAGGTTTCCGGTTCTTGAACCCGGTAATTTACGGGCAACTTCCCAACTTGTTCTTTTGAACGTATGTTTAATAGGGAAGAACATCAAAGCCGTATCAATAATCTGGCTAGGTGGGAAATAGGCTATCGTATCAGTATTTGCCAAGGTATCTTGTATACCCGAACATTTGTCGATTACAATTATACTATCCGCAATAGCAGTACGACTGACAATGTTGAAGATACGGTAGAAGTTTGTTGCTAACACAGTATCCACTAATACACTTGCCTGTAAACCCGGAGTTTGTTGCAAAGTAGTACCCTCTATTGTAGTATTTCGTGTACCCCACGAAGTTCCATCCCATCTTACTATCTCTACTTTCGGAACTCCTAAAATAGAGTCTGTAATTTTGTATTCTCCCACTGTTGTTCCCGGAGGATTTGCTCTAGTAATTAATGTAACTGTGCTTAAGGTACCGATAAGTTTCCATGTATAAGCCGTGCTGTCATAGAAGTATTGAACATATGGTCCACCCGGAGCTCTCACCGGCCAAACTGTTGAATCCAATACCAATGGTGTTCCACTATCGTAATCGAAATTGTAACGAACACGTCTTACTCCGTTAATGTAGAAACCATTGTTAAAATCTGCTACATCCTCAGCGTAGTAGAATGAATCCACTGTTAATGTATTATCACCCCAGTCCCATACTGAGTATTTAATATCATCCTGAACGCTATCTTGATAGTGTACGGTAATATCTTCTCCTTTATGTCTTAGTCTGCAGTTTAACGGCTCTACATCAAACTTAGCAGTAAGGTTATTAATGCGCAGGAATCGGTGGTACCATACGGTATCCGACATACATTTAGCCCAATTACAATCAGTATATTCTATATCTACTAATGTATCTAATACACCAGGACCTAACAGGAAAGGGCGGTAGTTTTTAATCTGACTGAACGCATAGTTATAGTTTAACGCAGCACCCGGTACCGGAGAACTTCCATTATTATAAACAATAGGAATAACAATGTTAGCTTCATAAGCCGCCTGATTCGCTCTGTATACAGAAATCGGAATGTCTTTTGTAATCGAATCCTTACAACCACTACCAATAACTATACCCACAGTAATCCATCCTTGTGCCGTATCGGCAGGAGGTGGAACGTTTTGCGGAGCATTTAATCCATAGTGGAACACAATTTGTGTTTGAGAAGGACTTTGCCATGCCTGAGGAGCCGGTTGGAAATTAGGGTTACCCCAGAATGCCGGTAATACTCTTCCTCCTGGTGTGGTAGAAGGTGTTCCCGGGGTTGGTGTTGCCGCATCTCCCGTCCACGTCATAAATCCATCGAGCACACAAGGTGTATTGTCTAAACGATCGGCTAATGAGTCAAAGTTGAATAAGATAAATGTTTGACCACAACTTGGAACAACACCCGGTAAGTTACCGAACCCGGCAAGTTCAAATCTCACAACATTTGGATTAGCGCCCGGACATTCTTTTCCGGATTTACCCAAACCTCTTCCATCTGCTCTGGCAATTGGTAACTGAACACTGGCTTGCATTTTACAATCAAGGGAATCAAACTTACTCGAGTCAAGATCCATTCCTTGTGTACTTTCATTGTTAAACGAATCCTGTAAATTCATTCTTACCGTTACGCATCGTGAAATGGTACGGATAAATGCATATTTATAGAAGCTCATATTACCACCACCCGGTACAACATCAAAACCATTGATATTGTAATTTACATTCAACCATCTGTATGAAATCGTATTGGCAGGTTCTACTGATCCACTTTGAATAGTAGGGTATTCTCCTTTATCATTAATAAGGCTTGAACGCCAAGGATCTGGTAAATTACGAATATTAATAGGTTCACCATCTTCCAAATCCTGACCGTTATTGTATCTAAAGTTGATGGTATCAATGCGCACCCATAAACCGTATGGAGAAGGTCCGGTACCTTGTGTTAATGACCAGGCACCCGTTACCGGATTCAGGTAAACATTTTTTCCCCACCACATTGAATCTGCAGGTGAAATCGGAATCAATCCGGCACCGCTTCCATATGTTGCAGGATCCCATGGCATAAAATCTTTTCCGGTAGTATACCACCTGTATACCGTATCCCAGTCAGGGTAATGATGTCGTGGTAAACTATCGTATGAAAACTTACAATTCATTTTACCACCGTACACTTGTTTGTTGGCAATAAAATAATGGTCACTGTATAAGAACTGATCCATAGCACTGGTCCACGCTCTTAATGTATCAATGATACTAAAATTACTATAGTTCGGACTCCAAACGGCACTTGGATAACGCACCCATGTTTTACCATTATCATATGTAACCGAATCCAGATATCGGATGGCTAAACCTGAAGGATTATTAATATCCGCAAGGTATGGAGGGAATCCCATTTTTGGTACGGAGAATGATGTACACTGAGGAGCGAAGTTGTCGTCAAAATCCCATTTTCTATACATTTTACGGGACTTATAGTATTGAGCTGTATTTACAAAATCAACTGTATCGGAAGGACCGCATTGGTTTTTTTGGTTTGGTTTGATCACGACACCATTTGCCGGATCTTCAATCCTGGCAAAAGGACCTACAACTCTAACACCATATCCATAGAATGCATATCCTCCGAACGTATCATACTCAATTGGAGGGCCGGCATTTTTTTGAACAAGACCGGTAAAGTTAGTATCTAATGTAATTGTGTCTCTCAACACACCTGCATCAAACAATAAATCATCCTGACTAATGTAGTATAATGGTCTTTCCTGTTTACCGTGATACACATAGAGTGTATCGGAACGATATGGAGTACCTGACATGATATATTTTCCTGTATAGGCAAGTTTATATTTAGGATCCCTCAGGTTTGGTCTGATAATAGTATCACGATAAATCGTAGGTCTTGATTCAACATCCAGCGTATCATTATTTACATAGATATATTTATCAATATACTTATCACTGCTTAGCGTTGCTGCCGATCTATATATAAATGTAATAGGATTAGGACAAATATTGTTGATGGTTAAGGATACATTATAGGTACCTATTCCACCCACAAACGTGTGACATGGATTCCAGCTGTTAAAATCAAAATTCAGCTGCATTGACTGTGGATCATCAAAGTTCCAAAGAAAATCTCCGGTACCTGCTGATGCAAAAGTAATCGGTGTTTGTTTGAAACAGATGGATGCACTATTGCCACTACCCAAACAAACGGTATCGCGTTGTGTAAAATCAGTAGTCGATTTGGTTGTTACAATATCAAACTCAAACCGGATGTTTTTCGGGATTGCCTTTGGCGCATTAGCAGAAGTGTAACGAATACTGTCGGTACATCCTGTTAAATCTGTAACTGATAACAATGGGTTAAACTCTCCATTAACTGTAAAGTCATGAGGAATGGTATCATAAAATGCCATCTCATCCAAATCAAACGGAGCGGTTGCGGTGTATGATTTTCCATCACCGAAATCCCAGGTGAATGATTGCAAATCACCCAACAAAACAGATGTTTTATTGGTGAACAGGTAGTTTGAAATAAAACAAGGGCCTCTTCTCATTACCCATGTAAATTCAGGTTTGATAATCGGCTTGATAACTACCGGTTTAGCGGCAGGCAAAAACGTATCTTTGAAACAACCCACACTGTCAATTGCTTTGAGTGATACTATAAAATTTCCAGGGAAACCATAAGTATGACAAACATTTCCCGCTGTGGTAATGCTATCAACAAAATTGTCTCCATACTCCCATATATATTGCACTAAAGGCGAGCTTGGCATAGGAGCCTGATTGGTTAAATTGCTAAAACATACACTATTGTTTTTGAAACACTGAGTATCTTGTGTGATATTGATGAAATTTGGTCTGGGTTTATACCAAACCGTAACTGACAGAACATTGGACGTAAGTCTTCCCCCATTGCTCAAGCGCGCCACAACATAAGGAGCATAAATGCCCGGATTATAAATAACCGGTACCGGGGTGGGTAGGACAAATACCGCAGAGTCCTGAGCACCATTTGCTCCCGGATAATGGAATACATAATCAACTACAGTAACCCCTGCAGGTAAACCAACAGGAGGTGAAACTTGAAGAATCGTATTGTTACCTTCGCAGACTATGGCCGGTAAATACGAAGCGGTTAATACTTGAGCCTTCGACATGAATGCTGATGCAGCCAACAACATAACGATGCTGATTGTGGCAAACAGTTTTTGTCTTAAGCTCCTTAAGCTGCGGTTACTTCCCTGAAGTTTTTTGGCAGTGTTCATTTGGGTAAAAAACATAGTCGCTAACATATACTTTATATTTATAATTTTCAACTTTTAATTAATGAGTGTAATCGTTCCTGCTGTTGTGCGCTCAGATTGAGCGCCTTTCAACTTATATCTGAATATTTGATGATAAACTCCTGCCGGACATACAGCCCCTGACTTATAATCCTTTCCATCCCAGTGAGTGTTTTTATCGTAACTCTCAAACACCTTGTTTCCATTTTTATCCATTATCGTTAGGTAGTAGGTCGTTTCATTCTCAATCACAATAACAAACTTATCATTTTTACCGTCACCGTTTGGTGAGAACACATTGGGAATAGTTGGTTCTACTAGGTCTTCTTGTTTCTCTTCTATAACTTCAGAAGGTTGTTCCTGATCATCGGTTGACTCTTCCTCCTGATTTGATGCCTGCACGGCATTCTCTTTACTCACAGGTGAAGGAGGATTATTGCTAACAACTGTTTTTTCAGGTACTTTGACATCCTGTTGCACCGGTTCTTTTAGACCACTAAGCATCGGTTGTGGTGGGGTTGGTGGAAAATCAACCTCTGCATGTGCAGCCTGACTAACTACCTTGTTTTTGTGTGGTGGTGGTGAACCTTTTCCTGTTTGTGTTGTAGCAGGTGTTTCTTGTGCAAGGATTGTTGTTCCCTTAGGTTCGTTTACAACAGCCGGAGTTTCTTCAACTTCAACCTGAGGGTTTGTAGCGATCACAGTAGTATTAGGTTCTGCAGATTCATTGGTTGGGGTAAGCAATATATAACCCGTTACAACAGAAGCGCTGATGGCTACTGTTGCAATAATTTTTACAACCAGGCTTGTGCCTTTTACAGCTGCGGCCGAACCCGCTACCTGACCGGCCTGCGCAGCCTGAACACCTTGCTGAACACCCTGCCACACATCCGGTGCATCAGGGGTAAAGTCAGCAAAACTGTCCTTTAATAATTTATCTATGTTGTTCAAGTCACTCATTGGTTTGTGCCTGCTTTCTGTTTATTAATAATAGCTTGCTGTAACAATACTCTTGCTCTTGATAACTGAGACTTTGATGTCCCCTCGTTAATCTGAAGCAATTCGGCAATTTCAGCATGCGAATAACCTTCTACAATATAAAGATTCAATACATTTCGATAACCGGGTGCCATATTCTGCATTATCTCCAGTATTTCCTTTATAGTCATGTTTCCAATGGTATCATCCTGATGCGTGTGGTTTGATGCCGCTTCCACATCATCATGATACATATGGTTTTTATTAGAACGATAATACTCCAGTGCTGTATTTACAAAAATGCGTTTCATCCATCCCTCAAAACTTCCCTGAAACCCGAATTGCCCCATTTTGGTGAACACCTTAACAAACCCGTCCTGTAAAATATCCTTGGCTTCATCATAAGTATTGCTGTACCTGAGACAAATACCGAACATGGTTCGCGAGTATTTTTCGTATAAAAATTTCTGAGCCTTTCCATCGCCCTTCACACACGCTGTTACAAGTTCCTGCTCATTTATATTAGTCACGCTTTCTATACGAATTATTAAGTCAGATGGAGATTGATTGACGAAGGTTGCAATGGTATCATTTTTTCTTAAAACTTTCTAAATGCCCTACATGTATGTGTTTTAAAGCGTACTTTAGTACCATTATTATAAGTTGTGTACTTTACAAAACCCATTCATACTTACCTGCTTTTGGCTGTAATCACCATTATGGCACAAACAACCCTTGGTCAGAGCATACACTCCGATGCACCGGTACACAAACTGCAATTTATCGAAAACAAAGGACAATGGGATAACAATGCACCTTTTATGGCTGCAGTTCCCAACGGGCACCTGTTTGTGGAACCTCGGGCCCTGCATTTTATTTTTAAAAATCCTGAAGATGTTGCTGCCGCCTTTAAGCATCCCAGAATATTTGAAGATGATTTTAAATCGTATACCGTCCGGAGTCATGCTGTTCGTATTAGTTTCGAAGGTGCTTCAGATCGTCCGCAAACTTATGGCGAGTTGCCCAAATCAATGTATTACAATTATTTTCTGGGAGATGATCCTGCCTTTTGGAAGTCGGGAGTAAAAGCTTACGAAAAAGTACAATTTACCCAGCTGTATCACAACATCGGAGCAGTATTATATGGTTCCGAAACCGGTGGGTTAAAATATGATATGATTGTGAATCCGGGAGGATGCGTTTCGGATATTCACCTCTATTACGAAGGACAGCAGTCGCTCATTCTTGGAGATGATGGATTGCATATTACCACCAGTGTGAATCAATGGACCGAGCAAAATCCATATGCCTATCAGTGGATTGATGGGGCAAAAAAAGAAATCGCTTGTCATTTTGTGTTAAAAGAAAACAGGGTATCCTTTGAAGTTGGTCATTACGATTCGTCACGTGTGCTTATCATTGATCCGCAACTTATTTTTTCAACCTATTCAGGGTCGAGCGTTGACAATTTCGGGCATTCGGCAACCTATGATAAGGATGGAAACTTCTATGCAGCCGGCATTGCTACCAGTCCAACTGACTTTCCCAACGGACGTTACCCTTATACTCCCGGAGCCTTTCAGCAGGTTTGGGGTGGCGGAGTGGGACAATGGCCCCAGGTTGCATTTCCATGTGATATCACCATAAGCAAATATGTGCCTGATGGCAGTTCACTCCTCTATGCGACTTATTTGGGTGGAAATAAAAACGATTATCCGCACAGTTTGGTTACTGATAAATATAATAACCTGGTGATATTCGGAACTACTTTATCACCTAATTTCCCCATAAAAGCCGGCTGTTACGATGTAACCCATAACGATTCCTTTGACATCATTGTTACCAAATTATCAGCCGATGGCACCCAGCTCATCGGGTCAACTTATGTAGGTGGAAGTGCAGCCGATGGCATCAATGTAGCCGATTCGCTACGCATGAATTATGCAGATGAATTCAGGGGAGAAGTTATTATTGATTCGTTCAATGATATTATTGTGGCGACATCAACCAGTTCTGCCAATTTTCCCGTAACAACAGGTGTTATTCAAAACTTTAAACACCCGCGGCAGGATGGTTGTATTTTTAAACTCGACAGCAACCTTAAATTTCTCAAAGCTTCTACCTTTTTTGGCCAACCTAATAATGATGCCATATACTCTCTGGATGTTGACCCTTCCGGTACCATTTATTTTGCTGGTGGTACACAAAGTCAAACCTTTGCCGTTTCACCCAATAGTCACCTTTCCAATTATAGAGGCGGATTTGCGGATGGTTTTGTAGGTAAAATAAATTCAACACTCACATCCCTGCAAAACTTCCGGTACTGGGGCAGTGCTTCATATGATCAGGCTTATTTTATCAAACTCGATCCTTCCAATAATCCTGTGATATTCGGGCAGAATTATGATTCGGTTCCGGTTATCGGAAGCGTTTACCTTAACCGACACAGCTCCTTATTTATAACCAAATTCAAACCCACACTTGATAGTATCATTTTTTCTACCATGATTGGTGATTCCATTAAAAATAATGCATTGCCACCAAGTGCATTTATGGTGGATGAATGTGGTGTTATTTATGGTTCGGTATGGGGTGGAGCCGCTAATGCAAACAGTCGTTTTGCTACCACACATCCCGGGAGTTTTGTGAGCACCACCGAAAGTCTTCCTCTTACATCCGATGCAGAACAAAGCGTAACCGACAATAGCGACTTCTATTTGTTTGCCCTCGATAAAAATGCCAATATCTTACTGTATGGCTCTTATTACGGAGAAATTGGTTCAGCCGATCACGTAGATGGGGGCACCAGTCGGTTTGATAAGAAAGGAATCGTTTATCAGTCGGTATGTGCCAGTTGTAAACGCGGTACTGCAGGCAGTTTTCCTACTACATCGAACTCCTACTCGCCCTTAAATAAAAGTCCGCGTTGCAGCAATGCCAGCTTCAAACTCGATTTCAGAAAAAGCAATGTGGTATACGCTGGTTTTGCTTTTGCACCAAAAAAATTCTGCCTTGATTCATATGTGGTTGTTAATTATACCAACACATCGTATAATGGTAACAGGCATTACTGGTATGTAAATGGTGTATTAAAAGATACCACACTTCATTTCAAAGATACTGTTAAGACATCCGGAACTTACGTAATTAAACTGGTGGAGATAGACTCAGCCCGGTGTATTATCATCGATAGCAGCTCGCAATCATTTACTACCAGTGTACTTGCCATTGCTTCGTTTACTGTTAAAAAAGATTCTTGCTCACCGGCTTTCACATTTACAAATACGTCCCCTCCGAATATTCCTATTCGCTGGTATTTTGGAAATGGGGATACTTCAAGCGCACAGGTTATAAAACGAACTTTTCCGGCCAACGGAAATTATAAGATACTCCTTATTACCAATCCCGGATCCAGCTGTGCCGATTCGGCTATTTATGATCTGGCATATGATTCACTGGAGCATCTGGTGAAAGCATCTTTTTACCCACCCGATAGCTTCAGTTGCGAACCTGCTGGCTTTACTTTTATCAATACGAGCAATAAATTCAGCAACCTCAAATGGTATATTAATGATACGTTTGTGGGAACAAAATTTGTACTCGATACCTTTTTTTTTAAAGGAAAATATGCCGTAAAGCTTGTTTCTACCGACACCGGTACTTGTAATAAAATTGACAGCAGCATACACAACATTACAATCAAACCTGTTGTGTATCCGGATTTTCTCTATACTCAGGATACTTGTTCATACACTATCACTTTCAAAAACAAATCACTCATTTTGCCGGGTGATACCGTTTCCTATTTATGGAAATTTCCGAACGGATTCATCTCATACAAACAGGATACTTCTTTTAAATTTGATACTGCAGGAAAATACATCATAACGTTAATTGCCAATCCGGGACTCGCGTGCGAGCAAACAACGGGTAAAGAAGTAACCGTAAATTTATTGCCGGGTGTTTTAAATGCCTTTTTTGTCCCCGACCCGCAACAAGGTTGTACACCGGTAATCATCAACTTTAATAATCTTTCGGCCAATCAGCAATCGCAGCAATGGTACTTTAACAATGCCCTTCGGAGCACTGAGTTAAACTTTACCGATACCTTTAAAACAGACACAGTGATTAAAGTAAAACTGATTATTCACAGCAGTCTCACCTGTACACCCATAGATAGTTTTGATACTACAATAACCGTTATCAATAACACCCGCAGTAAGTTCTCCGTGATACGGGATACCTGCTCGGCCAATGTTATTTTCAGAAATGAATCGAGTGCAGATAACGATGAACCTTTAACATACATGTGGTATTTTGGAGATGGGGACTCCTCAACAACAACCAACCCTGTTCACCTCTATAAAAAAGACAGCACCTTCACCATTCGGTTAATAACCAATCCGGGAAGTGTGTGTGCTGATACAAGTGAAGAACTTATTACGTACAATGGAATCGAACATATCCTCTCTACCGCTTTTACACTATCTGATTCGGTATTTTGCTCTCCGGCTATTTTCCAAACCACCAATACCTCCTTTAACGGACAGCTGTATCGCTGGTACTTGAATGGTATTCCCGTAAGTACTGCTGTAAATTACACAGATACGCTATCAGAACCCGGCTCGTATCGGTTAACATTGCTTGCCATTAATGATGCTTCCTGTAATAAACAGGACAGCGTGGGCAAAAATATTACTGTGAATCTTTCGGGGATTGCCGATTTTGAGATTGCCCGTGATAGCTGCTCTCTGATTGTACAGTTCAAAAATCAATCTGTTTCGCCAACAGCTTTGCCAATACCCTATACATGGTATTTTGGTGACGGGGATTCATCGCATGAGACCAACCCCATTCATCAATATGCCGAAACCAATACATATACCATTCAACTTGTTACCAATGCCGGAACTGCGTGTGTGGATACTGCATCCAAAATAGTGCTGATTGATGGTGATTCCTCTGCAGAAATTATAATCCCGAATGTGTTCACACCTAATAATGACGGACTCAATGATTGTTACCGGATTACAGGCATTTCGCAGAAATGTGATGAATACAAGGTGAGCATATACAACCGATGGGGAGAGTTGTATTATGAATCGACCAACCCTGCGGGTTGTTGGAACGGAAAGAATGAGGCCGGAACGAATGCTTCGGATGGAGTGTATTATTATATCATGCAAATCAAAAAACGTAATAAGCCGAAAGTAGAAAAACACGGTACCATTACACTGATGGGTAATTAACTCATACTTCCGGCTATGATTTTAGGTCTTTTACCTGTTTTTTAGGGTTGATTTACCGCCAACAAACTTATTGAAGCCAAAATGGTTTAAATTTGTACGGGTTGAAAAGGAATTAACCCGATACAACCGTAACATAGCAAATTCAATCCATGAACGTAAAGATAGAAATAGATGATAATTCGGGCTTTTGCTTTGGTGTAGTATATGCCATTCAAATGGCCGAAGATATTCTGGATGAAAAAGGGCACTTGTATTGTTTAGGCGATATCGTTCACAATGATGAGGAAGTGGAACGCTTACGCAGAAAAGGACTCAAGATTATCAATCACGAGGAGTTTGACCGGCTAAGAAGCGAAACAGTATTGATCAGGGCG
>JAZKGH010000118.1:0-2029 GCA_040386055.1 Bacteroidota bacterium | reverse complement strand
ATCCTGCGAATTTGGCGGACCGTTTAAAGGCACCGGTGTATTATTTTGAAAGTATAGAGGAACAATTCCTGAGCTTTCCCGATATCCTACTGTGTAAATAATATTATTTTTTACAAAAATGCTTTCTAAATAATCATGAGCCGTATTGGTATTTGTCAGAGGATTGAGAAGGTTGTTCTTCCAACTTGTTGCAATTGCTATAGTACTTGTTGGACTCTGACGTACTTGCGACCCGGCAATATGAATATTACTGTTATCAATAAAAATGGAATAAGGATACACACTTGTATAAGTTGGAGATAAAGTAAGTGTAGTTTGAACGCCATTTTTCCAATATACACCCTGGGTAACGGTTTGGATATCGCTTTGAATAGTGCCTGCTACGTAAACATCATTGTTATTAATAAAAATTCCTGAGGTGAAGCAATACTCTCTATTGCCGCCGGCTGAAAGAAAATTCATCACACCATTCTTCCAATACACAGCTCTTGTTTCGTGAACGTTAAGTTCAACTGCAGAACCACTCACATAAATATCTCCATTTACAACTTTAATACCTGAAGCCTCCACAGAATGAAAAGATCCCTTAGGCAAATCGGAGGCAATTCCGTTTTTCCAAACCTTTCCTACATAACCACTGTTGCCAATCCATTCTACACCACTTATATAAACATCTCCATTGTATACATCCAGTCCGAAGCCCTGCGCATCAGTTGTTCCATTGGTTATATTACTAAGCACACCATTTTTCCATAATTTAATGGTACTAACATAACCATTGATGGTTGAGTCAACTTCCACACCCATAATATATACATCATTATTATACACGAGTATTTTTTGGGCATAAGCAAATCTGTTTGGGTTTGTTGGCACATCTGTCAGAAAAGTCACTACACCATCTTTCCAAACCACGGCCCTGTCATCTACTCTGCCGGCAATATAAACACCATTCAAGTTTAGACTACTGCCGCAGGCACTGATCGTATTAAGGTTTACGTTGTTGCCGGAGGCAGTGCCGCTTACCATACTGCTGTAAGCACCGGTGCTAAGATCAACGGCAATGTAGCTGTAACCAATATTGTTGCCACCGCAATGAATGAGACTAATGTTTACTGCACCACTTGCATTGGTATAGGCAATTGTACTAGTGCCATCAGCAAGGCTGAGGCTTATGTATCCATTCGTTACCGGCAGGTTGTTACAATTTTTTATGACGCCGGTAAAGTTTATCAGGTGATCATTTGCAATAGTAACAGAGATATTTCCGAGCGAAGTACCAGCGCTATAAGGGCCCACATTTTGTGTATGCACGACAGTGACGGTATTGCATGCTGTGCCCGCGAAGACTTCCATTCTCAGGGGCTCATTTTTTGGAACAAACCCTGATACATAGCCACTGTCATTGGTGAAATCATAAGCCATCATGTTTGTGGTAGTGCTGGTTATCTTTACCATTGCGTTTGCCAATGGCAGATTATTTGCACTGTTTATCAAACGCATATCTAAATAAACAAAGCTGCCAGATCCATCTACATTCCAGAATGAAAACTTATTTACCTGGGCGCTATAATTATTTCCAACTTTTGTTGCATTGCCTTCTTTCTTCCAACGTGCAGTTGCTTCATCAAAATGCCATAAAGGAATGGTTGCCGGAGCATCGCTTTGCAGTGCCGCAGGTATGGGAAAATTAATGCTGGCAGGCTTAGCCGGATTTATCTTTAAAGTATTACCATTATCATCTTTGAGCTCAGCGCCCACCATACCATAGCTCTTTAATAAATATTCAACATTGCTACTATCTATACCTCTTAAATCACCGGGAACCACAAAAGGTAAAGTTGGCGAAGTGGGGTCTATCCACGTAGCATAAACTTTTACATTGCCTGTGTAAGCCATACCACTGGCAGTCACAAAACCATTTGCCGGGAAGGTGATCATAGCCCCGCTCACATTTACAACTCCACCCGTTGTAGCATTGACAGTCGCACTCAGTGTTTGTTTGATCAGTTGAATTTTTACAATGTTA
>JAZKGH010000117.1:0-3455 GCA_040386055.1 Bacteroidota bacterium | reverse complement strand
AACCAAACTATAGTCGCATGGGTTATCTTGGAGTATGGAATATCAGCCCTGGTCAGCAAATTAAATTATCAAGCACATTTAATCACGGGGAAAGTTCGCCAAGAACCAGTAACCAGATCACAAATACCCTACAACATCGTTATTTAAAACCCACAAAAAAGGGAAATTTTATCTGGCAAAATGGAGTAGGAATAGATTATTTACAAACAACTTTAAGTGGGATTACTTCTATAGACATAATACGGGGAAAACGAGGGAATACAAATGCTGTAATTCTCAAACCTTACAGTTCTGTTAATATTCCCGTAAGCCGCAAAGTAAATATGTTTGGTGATGTCCAGTTTGCTTTTGCAAATCAAAAAATAGCTCCAAAAGTTTCTGTCGGTTTATATAAACGTGTTAGTTTTATATCAAATTATAGTTTTGTGTTTTCTTACAATGAACAGTTATTAGAAGAGTTTTTCCTCAATACCATTAACCAGCAGATAGGAGTACTGGACGGAGCTTCTTATTTTTATAACCCGAAACAAGTAACAGCAGACTTTTACTACAATATCAACTTTGGTAACAGTGTTAAATTCAGTTTTAATTCAGGGCTCAAAAACACATTTGATCTTCCTGATTATCGGAGTCTAATTGACCCTTTTGCAAGCAGAAGTTCTGTTTCGTCCTATATCAAACGCTCCATTTATCAATTGAATTGGATCAACCGCATTAACTTGCATTATGATATCGTTAAAAATCTTGTGTTAGACGTTAACTACATGCGTACAGGTTTAATAAGTTCCTGGGATGTTAATCTCTTAAATGTTCCCATGCACAAATTTACCCTGACACTGCAATATGATTTACCCAAAAGGTATAGCCTCTGGATACGCAACTATTGGCAATCCGAAACCAAATGGTCTACTAATTCTTTCGGCTATGGGTTCACTTCTACAAGCAATTTATATCAACCACTTCCTGCTATCTACACCTGGGATTTGGGTATCAGTAAAAAGCTATACAAAGACTTCCTGAATCTGAATTTCAGTGCGCGTAATTTGTTTAACAGCACCGAAAGGTATAACCCCAATGGTGCTCAATTTGATATTCGTTTCTCGGCAAGCATCACGGCCAATATTGATGGCCTTTTTGCTTCGCGAGCTGCAAAGCCTTAACTTCGCTCCGTGAACGTTGAACTGAAGCCTTCCATTTTTAAAACCATTGCCAAACTCGCTAATGACAAACACATTGAAGCCTATGTTGTAGGCGGCTATGTGCGGGACTTATTTTTGCAGCGCGAATCCAAAGACATTGATATTGTAGTATTGGGAGATGGCATTGAACTGGCAAAAGCTTTATCCGAAAAAATGCCCGGAAGCCAGTTTGCTTTCTTCAAAAATTTTGGAACAGCGATGGTAAAACACAAAGACTGGGAAGTAGAATTTGTGGGTGCGCGCAAAGAATCCTATTCACGTGACTCCCGCAAACCCTCTGTAGAACCGGGCTCCTTAACAGATGACCAAAACCGCAGGGATTTTACCATCAATGCACTTGCCATCAGTTTGCAAGAACACAACTATGGAGAACTGGTAGACCCATTTAATGGAATGGCCGATCTGGAATCTAAAACGATTCGCACTCCACTTAATCCGGATATTACTTTTAGTGATGACCCCTTGCGCATGATGCGCGCCATCAGGTTTGCTTCACAACTTCAGTTTGATATTCTGGATGAAACATATGCATCTATCAAAAAGAATGTAGAACGGATTCAGATCATTTCAGGTGAACGGATTGCGGAAGAGCTCAACAAAATTATGCTCTCTCCCAAACCGTCTATTGGCTTCAAATTATTATTCGACTCCGGATTACTCCAAATCATTTTCCCAGAGTTAGCCGCCATGCAGGGTGTAGAAACCAAGGAAGGAAAAGCTCATAAAGACAATTTTTACCACACCTTAATGGTGGTAGATAATATAAGTTTGGAAACCCAAGATCTATGGTTGCGTTGGGCAGCACTGTTGCATGATATAGCCAAACCCGCTACCAAACGTTTTACAACAGGTGAAGGATGGACTTTTCATGGACATGAAGACAAAGGTAGTCGCATGGTTTCCAAAATATTCCGAAAGCTGAAACTGCCTCTCAATGAAAAGATGAAGTTTGTGGAGAAGATTGTAGCCCTTCATCACCGTCCCAAAGCGTTGGCAGAAGATGGCGTTACCGATTCGGCTATTCGCAGGTTGATTGTAGATGCGGGAGAAGATTTAGAGGATTTGTTTACGTTGTGCCGGGCAGATATGACTTCAGCCAACCTCAAAAAAATTGAATACTACCGCAGCAACCTCAAACAAGTACAACAACAGGTTGCCGATGTTTCGGAGCGTGATGCATTGCGTAATTTCCAGCCACCCGTTACCGGTGAAGACATTATGCATATTTTTGGATTAGGTCCTTCACGTGAGGTAGGAATCATCAAAACTGAAATACGGGAAGCTATACTGGAGGGTAAAATCCGCAACAACCGGGAAGAAGCTTTAAAACTTATGTTTGACAAGGCCGCTGAGCTGGGATTAAATCCGATAGGTAAACACTGATTTCTCTATATATTTGTGTAATAATATTCATTCCTAATGAAAATGCGTTCCATTTTACTATCCATATCAGCATTTAGCATCATTGCTTTTGTTACTGTTTCCTTATCCTCTTGTCAAAGCAAAGGTGAAAATGATGATTCAACATACGAGGACCCATGTGGGGGAAAAGCTCCGGGAGGTTTTAAAACGGCCCTCATCTCCACCGATCAGGATATTGCTATGGGACAAAACAGTATGCAGCAGATTGAAAACGATACAACAAATACCTACGTCATTCTCGACTCTGTTCAATATAGTGCGGCATATGCTCATATTTACCGGATCAGGAACACTATTTTAAACTCAGGAAAAGTTTACTTCAAAAATGTTTTTCCATGGAGAATACGCATCATAAAGGACGATAATACACTTAATGCATTTTGTACACCGGGTGGATACATATACGTGTACACAGGAATTATCAAATATCTGGATAATGAAACCCAACTAGCGGGTGTAATGGGACATGAAATTGCCCATGCCGACAGACGCCATGGTGCCAATCAAATGGTTACCCAATATGGTGCATCCGTATTGATCAATATCCTTACCAGTGGAACTACCCAGCAATTGGCCGGACTGGCAGCTAACTTATTATTATTGAAATACGGTCGTGCCGATGAAACTGAAGCAGATGATTATTCGGTTCGATACTTATTGGGAACCGAGTATGATGCGCAGGGAGCTAAATATTTCTTCCAGAAAATCAGCAGCCAGGGCGGACAGCAGGTACCAGAGTTCTTAAGTACCCACCCTAACCCGGACAATAGGGTATTGAATATTGAGGAAACATGGAAATGCCTTGGTAGTGGCGGTAATACCGGAACCTTTGAT
>JAZKGH010000116.1:10240-10851 GCA_040386055.1 Bacteroidota bacterium | reverse complement strand
ATTTATTACTGCTCTCTTTTTTGCTTGCCGGAGGTCCGCTTCGATGAACTCAGCATGACATCAGCTTCTTTAGCACAGCGGTCTTTATTCTTTTTCCAACTTCTATCATCTAATCTCCAACCTCTTTCAACAAAGTGGTCTTTCTTCTAACTTCTTTCAGCGAAGCGATCTCTCCTCTTAATTCAACTCTATCATCGGAACGTCCATCACCAGTATTCTGGCATTGCTGCTTGCTTTAATGGTGAACGTTTCATACTCGGTAATACCAATAGCATCTCTGCGTTTCAGCTTTTCACCGGCAACTTCCACATCTCCATCAATTACAAATACGTAGGCACCGTTTCCCTCTTTTTTGCTTGTGTAGCTAATTTCTTTAGCTGCATCTAAATCAGTCAGATTAAACCAGGCTTGTTGGTGAATGAAGATGGCATTACCCTCAGCTTGAGTATCCGGTTTGATGATTTCCTGCCACTGATTGTGACGACCTTCAGGCAAGTATGTTTGTTGATCGTAACGAGGAGTTACATTTCCCTTATCCGGGAATACCCAGATTTGAAACAAACGTACTGCCTCATCCTTACTGGGGTTCATCTCGGAGTGAAATACGCCTG
>JAZKGH010000116.1:5251-10230 GCA_040386055.1 Bacteroidota bacterium | reverse complement strand
TGTTCCTGCACTCATTACCTGTACATCATTGGCTCGCATTACGCTGCCATTGCCCATACTGTCTTTGTGTTCCAATGCACCTTCTTGTACCATAGTAATGATTTCCATGTTGTCATGGGGATGTTTGCCGAAACCCATTCCCTGAGCTACCTCATCATCATTTAATACGCGCAGTGCACCGAAGTGAAGTTTGGTTGGGTCATACCAGTTGGCGAAGCTGAATGAGTGTTTTGCATTTAACCAACCGTGGTTGGCATGGCCTCTGTTTTCGGAGCGGTGAATTGTTGTTTTCATATAACCTTTCTTAAATCCGTCAGCTGACGGGTTGTTTTGTTTTCTTTCTAAGTATCAAATACCATACAAATGTATAAACATTAATTGTATATACAACTAATGACATAAATTTTTTTACCCCCGCAATCGATCAAGAACATCATTTAGAACCTCAGCCTCTGATTTTGTAAGACCTTTGAAGGATCCGTTCCAACTGTCATTGGCCTTGTCAATATCTGCCAAAAGGTCCAGTCCCTTTTTGGTAATGACAATATCCACCTGTCTGCGATTGTTTTCGCACACCTCACGTTTTACATAACCTTTCAAACGGAGCTTTTCCACTAAGCGGGTAGCATTGGAGTTTTTATCAATCATGCGGGAAGAGATGTCGGATAGCATCAAAGGTTTTGGAGCAGAACCACGTAAAATACGAAGCACATTATACTGCTGCGGAGAAATACCAAATGGTTTGAAGCGTTGAATATTTTGAGCTTCCAGCCAGCTGGAAGTGTATAATATATTTACGGCAAGCTTCTCAAATTCATTACTGAATTTCTTATTCTGTTTAATTTCATCCTCTAGGCGCATAACTGCAATATGAGAAAATGTTAGCTATTTACAAAATGATAACACTGCCTCATAAAATTCTTTGGGTTTATCGGCATGTAACCAGTGTGCAGCATCTTCAATGGTTTGCAGGGTTGCGTTTGGAAACAAACCGTGTATTTGTTCCATGTCGGTATCCTTAATATAGGCCGATAGAGAGCCTTTTAGAAATAATACATCACCTTCATAAATATGTGAGCTGGTGATGGGTTTAATAACTTCCGCATAGTCCTGGAACAAAGTACGGAGGTTAAACTTCCATGCATATTTTCCTTCTTCGGTCCGTTCTAAACTTTTGAGGATAAACTGACGGGTGCCCATATCACCAAGATAGGGTTTCATAGCTTCTTCTGCCTCTTTACGGGTTTGAATAGTATCCAGATTAACCTGAAAAATGGCATCAAATACATCGTCATGTCCGGGGCGGTATTCACGGGGTGCCATATCAGCAACGATCAGTTTTGTACATAGCGTAGGATATTGAATGGCAAACTTCATGGCCACTTTACCACCCATAGAATGCCCAAGAACAAAAGCGTTATCAATATGATGCTGAAACATGAAATCATTTACATCATCTACCATCAACTGCAAACTGTGGTGTTCGGTATGCGGTGATTTACCATGGTTGCGCATATCCAACGACCACACATGCAATCCGGCTTTTCCCCATTCGGTGGCCAGCGTATGCCAGTTATCGAGCGAACCCAAAAATCCATGCAGGATAATCAGGTTTTGATCTCCTGTTCCGTATTCCTTAAAGTTTAAGTCAAGCATGGGCGCGAAGATAGAGGAGGATTTTGGATTTGAGAATGATGATTTGAGATTTAAGAATGTTGATTGTGTTAATGATGTTAATTGTGGTGGCAATTGATCATCCTGAAACTGCTCAATCGTAAAGAAAGCTCTTGCGGCTGTAATGATTTATTTCAACAACCTTCTGATACTTACAAGATGTGAGAATAATACTGCCGGGACTACAAATCCTGGAAGCAACGTAAATGGAAAATAAAATATGGCAATATTGGGTTGATCAAAGGCGAATTGCTGAAAGGGAAAGGGTGCAGCAAGCAAGGCATTGGCCACAATATTGATGAGTAATGCCAGACAGATAAAGTTCCAGATAAGAAGAACCTTTTTTTGGAGCAAATTTTTAGAGTAACCAAGATAACCAATAATGGGCGCTGTGATACCCGATAAAATATCAAAGTTACGGCCTTCAAATGTCATGAGTTCAGGAATCATTGCATATGCATACAACCCGAATAATATGAGTTCAACAGGTACTCTTACAATATGAAGATAGGTGAGCCATTTGATGTCAAGCGTGTCTATCCATTGTTTTCCTTTGTTTGTATTGAATAGTATAACAAAGGCAATAAGAACAGGCAATATTAAAAACACGAATAATCGGGGAGGAAGTGTTAGATAGTTGGTGTAAAAACTAGTGAGCGAAATGGCTGATTGTATTAGCAGCCAACTAAAACAAACCAATAAGAGTGTTTTGGAAGAAGATGCTTTATACAATAAGTAAAGCGTGAATAAGGTAATGCATACAAATGCAACCGATAAATAAATGGGTAATTGTTCCATGTGTTTGATGTGATTAAATGATAGGCAAAACAACAACTGAAAGAGGAATAGATTGCTTGTCAAATGGCAAGAAAATATCAGCTTAAATTCGAATAGAAGAAAATTCTAAATTCGAAAAGATGGCGAGTGATGCACACTGCGCTATTAGCGTATTTCATTGCATTTTGAATGTTAAACGGAACCGGCTAAACACCTCTTTTGCTCATCTCTTTTCGGATGCGGCTAAGCGAAGTATCCGTTATTCCAAGATACGAAGCGATGTGTTTTAAGGATGCCTGTTGCAGTATTTCGGGATTGCTTTGCATCATTCTTGAATATCGTTCTTCGGCTGTTTCATTAATCATCGAGAGCATTCGTTGCTTCAGTGATGTTAATCCTTTTACAAGAATGGAACGACCAAATTCCCTGAATTCTGGCATGGAATGAAACAGGTGATTGAGTTGTTCAAAGGTGATGCTCCATCCAACACAATCTGTAATGGCTTGTATGTTTTCTTTGGAAGGTGTTTGGTTGAAAAAGGAAGCAGGCTCAAATACCAATTGTTGTTTACTATAAAAACCTGTCGTGACTTCATTGCCATCCACATCATATGTAAATGCACGCATAAAGCCTGATTCCAAAAACATATAATCGTTATTTATTTTTTCATTGGTCAATAAAAACGTATTTTTAGGAAACTCTCTTTTGGTAAAAACAGACGCAATTTCAACAGCTTTTACAGCGATAATAGCAGGATGTTGCTGAAAGAATTGAACAAGTATAGGTGAAGACTGATTCATGGTTTACACTTCATAAAATTCTATTGGTAAATTATCCGGATCAACAATAAAGGTAAAACGTTTTCCCGTAAATTCATCTATGCGTATCGGTTCGCTTGTCACGCCTTTTTGTGTAAGTGACTCAATCACTCTGTCCAAATTTTGTACCGCAAAAGCTAAGTGACGTAACCCTGTTGCTTCCGGCCTTGATGCACGTAAAGGAGGACCCGGGAAAGAAAAGAGTTCAACAATATATTGACCGTTCAACGCCAAATCTAGTTTGTAAGATTGCCTTTCCTCACGATATACTTCCCGTATAATTTCAAGTCCTAATATTTGAGTGTAAAAGGTTTTAGAGACTTGATAGTTCGAGCAAATGATGGCTATATGGTGAATGTTTGAGAGCATGTTTTCAGTTTACGGTTTGCAGTTTGTTGTTTTAGGTTAGTGTTGGATAGTCTTGTGAGAGAATATACAAAGAATACATAGAGATCACAGGCATTGTCTCACGATAATAATTGCCTACTGCCTACTTTCTTCTTTGTCTACTTAATTCTATAAGAACCTTAAAAGTAACAGAGGGGTAAACGGCTCAAACGAGACATCTCAATATCCATATTTCTCTTTCCATCTTGTTTTTAAAAATGAGCGTATTTCTTTCTCTCTGGCATTTTCACCGGGCTCGTAAAATTTTTGCCCACGGATATTATCGGGTAAAAATTCAAGCTCCACAAAATTGTTTTCGTATTGGTGTGCGTATTGGTAATCTTTTCCGTAATCCATCTGTTTCATTAGTTTGGTTGGAGCATTGCGCAAATGGAGTGGAACGGGCAGGGGACCCGTTTTACCAACAGTTGCCATTGCATCATTAATAGCCATGTATGAAGCATTGCTCTTGGGTGATGTCGCCAAATATGTTGCACATTGTGCCAGAATGATTCTGCCTTCAGGCATGCCGATCATCTGAATGGCTTGAAATGTACTTGTTGCCAACAACAGGGCATTAGGGTTTGCATTCCCAATATCTTCGCTGGCCAGAATCAACATACGCCTTGCAATAAACTCTATGTTTTCACCACCATCCAGCATACGGGCCAGCCAGTATACTGCACCATTCGGGTCGGAACCTCTCATCGATTTGATGAAAGCAGAAATCACATCATAATGTGTTTCTCCGTTTTTATCGTATAACGCTACCTTTTGTTGCAGCATTTTGGTCACCACTTCATTGGTGATGGTAATGGTATCGGATGGTTGGTTGCAAATAATTTCGAGCATGTTCAGCAACTTGCGTGCATCACCGTTGCTGAATAAAAACAATGCTTCTGTTTCTTCAATATGAATTTTTTTTTGTTTCAGAATATCATCGGTGGCAATGGCGTGATCAATAATCTGACGAAGGGTTTCGGGTCCCAGTTCTTTCAATACATATACCTGACAACGTGAGAGCAACGCATTGTTTACTTCGAAGGAAGGGTTTTCGGTAGTTGCTCCAATCAAAATGACACTGCCGTTTTCCACGGCACCCAATAATGCATCCTGCTGACTTTTATTGAAGCGGTGAATCTCATCTAAGAACAAAATGACCTTTCCAAACATGCGGGAATCTTCAATCACCTTGCGTACTTCACCCACACCTGCACTCACGGCACTGAGTTGGTAAAATTGCATATTCAATTCATTGCAGATAATGCGTGCAAGTGTTGTTTTGCCTACACCGGGAGGACCCCATAAAATCATGCTGGGAAT
>JAZKGH010000116.1:0-5241 GCA_040386055.1 Bacteroidota bacterium | reverse complement strand
CCATATCAGGACAAATACGATCGAAGAAGATGATGGGAATATTTTTCTGCTGAATGGATTGGTATAAAATCTCACCCGGAGCAGTAAGATGTTCCTGCCCGAGGTATTCAGTTAAGTGTTGCGGACGAACGCGTTCGGCTAATGGTTTAAGTGCTGCCATAATTGAACACAAAGTAAATGGAAATGTGGTTCCAAAACGGCAAAAAAATCAGGATTAGTTTACCACTAACTTTCGGCTACTTAGGTTTCCGTATTTATCTCCAATGGATAGAATATAGATCCCCGCCTCCGGAAACAGGTTCCGTTCGAGGGTATATTGTTTTGAAGGTAATAAAAGCTGTTTTTCATAAACAAGTTTACCGTTGATGTCGAATACTTTAATTACCTGGATGCCTATTGCAGATTGAATTTCGGTTGATGCCAGGATTGGATTTGGAAAAACAGAGAAGGTCCCCTTGTTTGGTAATGGGTCATTCACAGATACAAAATCTTTGTCCCATACAGCCAAATTATTAGCAGGAGATGACCCCGTTGAGTGAAAGGATCCTCCAAAGAACACTCTTTTCCCGGTTTTGTAGACACAATATACGCTATTGTCGGTAGATGCGAATGCCTCCAGCATTCTATACTCGGCATTGATACGTGCAGTGTTATAGCTATAATACATACTTGTACCGTTTCTGAAATTGCCTACCATAATATCCTCACTAATGGAATAAAAACGGTTGCCATGTTCCTGATTCATATATGTGAGGATCCTGATATCATCTGGAGGAGGTAACCATCCTGTTTGTTCCGCATATTCTGCATAACCGAACGTATCCTGTTGAGCTGTATACAAGTCACCTGCGGCAATCACGTGATGGTTTGGTAATATAGTCATGGTTCTCACGGTACCCTTCACGCCATTGCCTAATTTCTCAAAGCTGAACCCATTATAGGCCGCAATATGATTTACCTGCATCATATCAATACTGGTAAAAGCTCCTCCAATATAGAGGCGGTTACCGTCTGCATACATAGAAAACACTGTATCGTTAAGGGTAGTGCAAACTGGCAGCCACATGCTTCCGTTCCACATAGCCAAGTTATGAAAGATACCGGCCCCGGCAGAGAAGGAGAACTTTCCTCCGGCATAGATCTGGTTTTTGTATTTGTGGATTGCGTATACAGTACCATTCAGATTCCCCATTGCTTCCCATGCATTCCCATTCCAGCGGGCTATGTTTTGGAGGGAAGTGCTGCCAGATGAGCTAAAGTGCCCTCCGGCATACAATGTCATTCCATCCATCGTTAATGCATGAACAGGGCCATTCAATCCAGCACCAAGAGTATGGAACGTATTGTTAAATAAATTGCTTTCATCATATCTTACTTCAATGATGTTGTTGCATGAAACAGCATCATTAGCCTGAGAAAAGGATCCTGCCACATAAAGTGTTCTCAGAACATCATTTCCTGTCATGGCATATACAGGACCGTTCACCCCTTTGCTCAATCCACGACTATGGTTAGTAGCCATATAAGCTGGCTGTATCCATGCAAGTTCATCAAGAGTTAACCCGCTTTGTACTATCCACTCATTTAATCCCTCTGCTTTAATGGTTTTAATAAAAGAAAGATTTTGTGTTGCTGAAATTTTCCGGGCAAGCTGTTCATGTCCGGAGGTTTTAATTAAATAGCCAACTGCACAAAAAGTATTGTAGTCGTCTATAAAAACAGGATTGCGCCAGGCCACTTTATTATTAACCGGATAAACATTACGGGTCCAATATTGGTGCAGGTTATTCAGGTTCTGCAAACGGGCTCTCTTCTGGGCAAATGAAAGTCCTGCCGTGCTTCGGTTACGTAAAACCTGCTCCACCAGTTTAAGATGAAGTTGGATCAAGTTGGTTTCTGAATAAGGGACAGGAGAGATGCTGTAAATTGGTAACTTTTCAATATCCTTTTGGGTATTCCAGCAAACATTGATGCGCTGCAGGTTGCCATATAAAGTTGGACGATTAGCTGTAACCACTAAACTGGTGATTAACAAAAAGGTGAGGCTAATGTATTTCATACAAGGGGAATTTATATTCTCAAAGTACATACATTTATTTGATAATCCAATAGTTAAAAAACTTAACAAGTGGCAACTGTATATTTATCTTATATTGCAGTAATGGGTAAACATATTCCATATGGTAAACTGTTAATAGCGATTATAGTAATGACTTGTGCATTTCGTTTGCAGGCACAGGAATCGTTGGTGGATAGCACATGGAAACCTATGTATCGGGATACCGGTTATGCATCTTATTATGCCCAAAAATTTGAAGGTCGCAGAACCGCAAATGGAGAGCGTTACCGGGGAAAGTACTTTACAGCCGCACATAAAAAATTGCCATTCGGAACACTGCTCAAAGTAACCAATCCCAAAAATCATAAGTGGGTAATTGTGAGGGTCAATGACCGTGGCCCGCATCACAGAAAGAGGATTATTGACCTTTCGTATAAGGCAGCCAAACATCTTGGAATGGTGAAGAAAAAAGGGATCATTAAAGTATACATTGAAGAGATTCCTAAAATTTCCCCTCGGCCAAAAGATTGATTCTGCTTATTTTCGCCACCCATGCTCGACCTGCACACTATTCTTTCCCTTAAACATCATGCTGCTTCATGGGTTGCCCAACATGCTGTAGGAATGGTGCTCGATTCCAATGAATGTCAATCTGCTTTCGGGTTGAAAAACTATGAGTTGTTAATTGCTGCAGGTGTAAAACATGAGGTGAAAGCAGGTGAAATGGCTTTTGAGAAGCTTGACCAATTTATTCGTGAACATCAACAAGAATGGTCGTTCGGATTTCTTACCTATGATCTGAAAAATCAACTGGAAGCACTCTACTCAACGCATTCCGATAAAATAGGGTTTCCCGAATTGTATTTTTTTGTTCCGCAAAAGTTGATTGTCGTAGATAAAAATGGAGAATGCATTATGGGGAAAGAATGGATTGATGAAGTATTACAACAATCAGAAACTGTTCCTGTAAATTATTCAATAAACATAAAACAACGCGTTGCTAAAGAGCAGTATATAGAGGATGTGGAAGCCATCAAACAGCATATTGTGAATGGCGATGTGTATGAGTTGAATTATTGTGTGGAATTTTGTGCGGAACAGGTTTCCATTCAACCGGACCGGGTTTACAATCAATTACGAAATAAGTCGGCTGTTCCCTTTGGATGTTTTGTTAAATACAATCATCAATATGTGATGGGAGCAAGCCCGGAAAGGTTTTTACTCAAACAAGGCAATACGGTTTATTCACAACCGATCAAGGGAACTTCCAAAAGAGGCTATTCACCTGAAGAAGATGAGGAATTAAAATTAGCCTTGTTACATTCTGAAAAAGAAAGAGCAGAGAATTTGATGATTGTAGATTTGGTTCGCAATGATCTTGCCCGCTCTTCGCAAACAGGAACAGTTAAAGTGGAGGAATTATTTGGCATCTATTCATTCCCTCAGGTTCATCAAATGGTATCTACGGTCTCGGCAATCATCAAAAAAGATAGTACACTTTCAGAAATCATTCAAAATGCCTTTCCAATGGGCAGCATGACTGGAGCCCCAAAAATAATGGCTATGAAATTGATTGAACAGTACGAGCGAACCAAAAGAGGTTTGTATTCCGGAGCTATTGGTTTCATTACCCCTGAAGGAAATATGGATTTGAATGTTGTGATCCGCAGTATTCAATATAATGAAACAATTCGGTATCTGAATTTTGAAGTTGGAGGCGCCATAACATATGACTCAATTGCTGAACAGGAGTATGAAGAATGTTTACTGAAAGCAAAGGCAATGTTCGAGGTACTCGCAGGGAAATGAAACTCGATACACGATCCTGGATTCTCGATATTCAATAGGAACAAGGTAGTTTCGTCCGATAATTATCGGACTGTGCAATCACCAAATGATTTTTAACATCCTTCTTCTAGTATCCAGAATCATGTATCCAGGATCAAGTATCGCCCTACAGCACTTCAATCCCTTGTTGTCCCATAAAGGTAATCAATACCGTATTTTTTAAGCTAATGCTGTAGCTATCGAAAATAAATTTAAGTTCATACATTGTATTGCCCACATAGTAGGTTACAAAATACTCATTGATCAAGGCAAAAACATCTTCCTGTAAAGGTTCAATACGCGCTACACTCTGAGGAGGAATTTCTTTTACAAAATGACGTAGAATGGAAGTGGTTACTTCTTGTCCGTCTTTTTCTCCATAACCTTTACTAGTAATCAGCACACCATCAATTATTGTGTCTTTATAGTTCAGCAAGTACATATTCCAAACCATTTCCTGCTCATCATTCAACTCATACACTGCGGCCATCGTTACACCTTCGGAAATGGGATCTTTAATATCTTTTAACATGCTGCAAATATAAGGAGGGATAAATTCGAATAAAAGAAATCTCGAAATTCGAAAGGATATGTCACACCGAGTTCATCAAGGTGACAATATTCATTAGACGTTCTATCATCTTTCGTGGGCTTCGATGAACTCAGCGACAGGCTAATGCACAATCTTATTCGCGCAGTAGGAACTGGCAAAGGCTTCAGGTTTGGCTTTAAATACAAACCCCATACTCATAATATAGCCCATTGCCTCACTTAGGGCAGAGTTGGATTTGAACTGAGGGTTAGTATTAATATCGGCATGCACTTCAAGGTCTACCTGATAACGGTCGAGGAGTTCGCACAAACGGTAGGCAATATCTATGGACTTTGCTACTTCACGTAACATACGTTCTTTTATGCCAAATTTATACCGTGTTTTTTCAGAGCTGATAAGCATAAAACCGCCACGTTTTTCACGCACAAACACTATAACGGTAGCAAATTCAGTAACCTCGGCTGTTACCTGTGAATCGGTTCCGATACATACTTTTAGGTTGTTGCCCAGCTTACGTTCCTGTAGGATAAGTTTTTCAACTTCCGCTACAATATCGTGCTGAATTGGTTCCCCGTTGAACCTTCGCCATTGCATAGCTATTTGGTGTTCCTCGTGTTTGCCCATATCCAAAAGTATATAACGTAAAAATAAGTAAATGTTTTGATTAACCTAATTTAAGTTGCTGTATACCTGTGGGAAACGAAATTGAAGGAGTTTACCGAATACCCTTCTCAGAACGGAAGCGATCGGCACATTGACGCATGGCCAGAATCAAATCATAATCGGAAGAACTTAGAATAAA
>JAZKGH010000115.1:0-6076 GCA_040386055.1 Bacteroidota bacterium | reverse complement strand
TATAAAAGGAAGTATACAGACCATAGTCACCAGGTATTGCCACAGGCTAAAGCCGACAGTACATACCGGGCACAATCTACTTTATACTCCAGTATTGGTATTGCCTATACTATGTTGCACGAGTCGGATAAAGCTATTCAATATTTAAAACAAGCTCTAGCCTTTCAACAACTTTCGGGTAGCACCATGCATTATGCGGCCACTTGCAATACGATAGCGACTACATATATCGACATGAAACAATATGCTCTCGCAAAACAGTATTTAAACAGAGGATATAAAGCGGCACTTGATATAAATGCCCGATCGGTTATTGCTAACTATTACCGCAATATGGGATTACTGTGCAGTCAAACAAACCAATGGAATGAGGCCTATATGTGGCAGGAAAAATTTATTATACTTCATGATTCCCTGATTAGTGAAACCCATATGACAGAACTTGCCGAAAGTGAAACAAGGTTTAATATGGAGATGAAAAACCGCGAATTAAACCTGGTAAAAACGGAAAACAAGTTTAACGAAAGTGAGTTAAGCCGTATTTCTCTTTGGCGTTGGTTACTCCTTTTTGCCGTTGCTTTGGTATGTGGTCTTGCTGCGTTATTATACCGCAATATTCAACTCAAGAAAAAGGCGAACCGCATATTAAGTCTTGAAAACGCCCAACTACAATCTGAAAATGTGCTGGCACAATATGAAACGCTTCGCAGTCAGATTAACCCTCATTTTTTATTCAATAGCCTTAATGCCCTGCATTCCTTAATACAAACAGATGCTGAAAAGGCATCTCATTTTGTTTCGGTATTTTCACGTTTGTATAGAAGTGTACTGGAGCAAAAGGATAATCCTGTTATAAGGTTATCAGAAGAATTGCAACTGGTAGATGACTATATATACCTCCAGCAAATACGCTTTGGCGATAGTTTGAAATTACACAAAAACATAGCTGCACATGCCTTGCAATCTTATATCCCTCCTTTTTGCATTCAAATGTTGATTGAAAATGCGATTAAACACAATACCATTGAACCTGAAAAACCACTCAACATTCACCTGTACACGGAAAAGAATCATCTTATTGTAAGCAATTCATTACAAGTTCGTTCACAAAAAAACCACAGCACCGGTGTGGGCATTCAGAACATCAAAGCCCGTTTTCAATTGTTGCACGATGATATTCCTGTTTTTGAAATGCGGGACAATCAATACATAGCAACTATACCTTTAATACAATCGGCATAATGAAGGTTATTATTATAGAAGATGAACCCATCGCAGCTCAACATTTGCAAAAGTTGCTGACTGGAGAAGATCCGGAGATTCAGGTTTTGGAGATTTTACCCTCAGTAAAAAAAGCAGTTGCATGGTTTTTGGCCAACCCTGCTCCCGACCTTATCTTTATGGATATTCAGCTTAACGATGATTTGAGTTTCCGCATCTTTGATCTGGTTGAAGTAAAGACTCCGGTTATTTTCACTACTGCTTATGATCATTATGCCATCAAAGCTTTCAAGCTCAACAGCGTTGATTATTTGCTTAAACCATTGGATTCAAAGGAACTCAGGCAGGCTCTTCAAAAATTCAACACGTTATATAAACAACCTGATTGGATCAAACTGCTTGCTTCCCTTGGACAACAACCGGAGTATCAAAAACGGTTTATGGTAACATCCGGAAACAAAATACGTTCGATTGCCAGTGAAGAAATAGCCTACTTCAGGGCAGATGGCCGTTATGTACACATGCATACCCGTGATACCTTAACCCATATTATTGACCATTCGCTCGATAAGCTGGAAGATATCCTTGATCCCGCACTTTTTTTTCGTATCAACAGGCAATTCATCGTTCATATTCATTGCATCAGGCAAATGAGTGCGTATACCAAGGGGCGCATCAAAATTGAAACCGAACCTCCCTGCAAAGAAGATGTCATTGTAAGCATCGACCGTTCCGGAAATTTCAAGAAGTGGCTTAACCATTGAAAATAAAAGAGCCGCATTCATTCCGTGGATTAACGCTTTCATTACATTCTGTAAAAACTAACAGATACATTGTTCTTGTTTTGTATCACTATTTAAAGCACCACAAAAAATGCCTACCCGTAATGAGTAGGCATTTTGTTATGCTCCTTTTGAAGAATTTCCGTGAGGCTTAGGGCCATCTTTACGCGGCCCGCCTTTGTGCATTCCCGGTTTCTTGCGGAAGGGTTTCTTAAAATCATTTTTGATACGAACCTCCGGTTGATATAAAGGTGCCTCCCCCAATCCTTCAGGTAAAGGCAGTTTAGGGATTTCATACCCTATTAAACTTTCTATATCAAAAAACCTGCGGGCATCTTTCGGATTGATAAATGTAATAGCCGTTCCGGTAGTTTCCGCACGTGCTGTACGACCGATGCGATGCACATAATCTTCCGGATCAGGTGGAACATCATAGTTAATTACCAAACTGATTCCATCTACATCAATTCCACGTGAAAGGATATCCGTTCCAATCAAAATACGAATATCTCTATTACGGAACTGACGCATAATCTCTTCGCGTTCGGATTGTTCCAAATCACTGTGAAACGCTTTAATCGAAATTCCGGCACGGTTCAACTCTCTGTCCAGGTCCTTCACTTTATCCTTTGTTCCGGCAAACATGATAATGCTGCCGGTATGGTGTTCTTTTAAAACCGCTTTAACCAATGCAATTTTCTGATTGTCGTAACTCATGTAAGATTGCTGCAAAATACCCTCAGCAGGTTTACTGATGGCAATATTGATTTGCTCCGGATCTTTCAGAATTTTATTGGCCAATAACCTGATTTTAGGTGGCATGGTTGCCGAGAACAATAAGGTTTGGCGCTCAGCCGGCAGGTAGTTGATAATGCGAACGATATCGTCAAAAAAGCCCATATCCAGCATCCTGTCCGCCTCGTCAAGCACCAGGTGTTTAATGGAACTCATATCCACCGAACCACTTGATGTAAGCATGGCAATCAATCTTCCCGGAGTAGCAATTACGATATCAGCACCTTCACGCATGGCTTTTTGCTGTTGGGCAAAAATGTTTCCATCACCACCACCATATACCGGTATAGAAGTAATTCCCGTAAAATAAGCCAGTCCTTCCACTTGTTGGTCAATCTGTTGAGCCAATTCACGGGTAGGTGCAATAATTAATGTATTGAGCTTACCATTTCCTTCCTCCGCAATCTTATTCATGATAGGCAATAGGTAGGCTGCGGTTTTTCCGGTTCCGGTTTGTGCGCAGGCAATCAAATCTTTATTTGCTAAAACTACTGGTATCGATTGTTCTTGTATGGGGGTTGCTTTTTCAAAACCCATGGCATCTAATCCGTCTAATAGGGTTTCGTTAAAATTAAAATCTCTAAAATTCACTTGTTATATTTTTCTGCAAGGTAAGTATAATATCTAATAGGATAATATATTGCGATAGAATTCCCCCTACCAATGAAACTATACCTACTCTCTTCTATTGAGCCTGAGTTTAAAGAAGGTTTCAGCAACCAAACACGTTTGCAGAACTTTAAAGTGGCGCAAATCATTGCTGTTATATCTTTAATCCTGGGAATGATATGGCGTTCCACTACACTCTTTTATGATTACCGCCCCGTTTTCAACAACTTTCAATCGTATCTTACGATCAACTCTTATTTTGCCATCATATCTTTCTTTTTTCTGATTGCCTTTGTGCTGATGCGTAAGCACATGAAACCAGATATATTGACCAGATACCACAGTATTGTTTGGTTATACGCCCTCTTGTTTATTATTAAGAATATGGGATTTTCATTCATTGCCCAGCGAAATCCCTCCAATACCATGGCAATGTTGTTGCTGGGATTGTTCCTGATTGCAGGAGTAATGGTTTTTTCATTCATGGAAACGCTTGCTATTGCAGCCATCACTTTTTGTATTTTCATAGTAGGATTGGGCTATTTTCAAACCGATCATAACCTGTGGGTTTCCAATATTGTTGCATTTTGTATTATCATCTCTGTATACATAACCTTATCGCGGTTGCTTTATACCTATCATGCCAATTACTATAAAAAGGTGCGAACAATTGAAGCTAAAACCCGTGAAATTGAGTTGGCCAATGAATCGAAAAGTGAGCTTTTGAGCATGGTTGCCCATGATCTGCGTTCTCCTCTCAACAATATCCAATCACTGGTGGAGCTTATGCAAATGCCGGGGCAAGAGGATGAACAGGCAGCCTATTTTCAATACATTAAAGATTGTTGTGATAAAGCTGACCGAATCATCAAGGATATTGTAGCAGCGGCTCAGGAAGAAAGCAGTTCAGCTCTTATCAAAAGTCCCGAACACCTGAACACCTTATTGCAGGATTGTTTCCGCAATTGGAAAAAGGTTGTGAATAATAAAGTTTCACTAGAGTTAGTATTGCCGGAAGAATGGATCATACTGCCCATTCACAAGGATAAGATACAGCGTATCATTGATAATTTAATTGGAAACGCCATCAAATTTACTCCGGAAGAAACCGGGAAAATTGTGGTTGAATTAAAACGCAAAGGAGATCACATTCAACTTTCAGTGAAAGATAATGGCATGGGTATACCAGCCGACCACATACCTTTTTTGTTTGATAAATTTACGGTTGCCGGCCGAAAAGGAGTTCGCAACGAGACTTCTACCGGATTGGGACTCCATATCAGCAAACAATTTGCGGAACAACACGGAGGCAGACTTTGGGTGGAAACAAAAGAAAACAAAGGATCTACTTTTTATTTAGACTTACCAGTATAAAACACCAAAACACAATGACTGTAAAACGTAACAACGCTCTGATTTTTATTTTTGTCACCATTTTGGTGGATGTAATTGGTCTTGGTATCATTATCCCGGTTGTACCTAAACTTATTTCACAATTAACAGGAGAAGGACTCAGTGAAGCCTCACGTTATGGTGGTTGGCTCATGTTCTCTTTTGCCATAATGCAGTTTTTATTTTCACCTATTATGGGTGGTTTAAGTGATCGTTTTGGCCGCAGACCTGTGTTGCTTCTTTCACTGTTGGGTTTGGGTATTGATTATATTTTTCATGCCTACGCTCCCACTCTTGCATGGTTGTTTTTAGGACGATTGGTTGCCGGAATGTTTGGTGCCAGTTTCACTACGGCAACAGCTTATATTGCAGACATCAGTACTCCGGAAAAGCGTGCCCAAAACTTCGGTTTAATTGGTGCAGCATTCGGTTTAGGTTTTATTATTGGCCCGCTCATCGGTGGATTGGCCGGAGGTGCATGGGGACCACGCGCTCCATTCTTACTGGCAGCCTGTTTAACCATCTGTAATGTAATTTACGGATACTTTGTATTGCCCGAATCATTGGATGCATCACAACGCAGGGCATTTGACTGGAAACGCGCCAACCCTATCGGATCGCTAATGCATTTACGTAAATATCCTGTTGTTTCGGGACTGGTTGTTTCACTTGTTTTAGTATACATCGCAGCACATGCTGTGCAAAGCAACTGGGCCTATTACACCATGTTTAAATTCTCCTGGGATGAAAAAATGGTGGGTTACTCATTAGCTGTTGTGGGTGTGTTGATATCTGTGGTGCAAGGTGGATTAATCAGGATTATCATTCCAAAACTTGGACAACAAAAAGCAGTATACCTTGGAATTGCCTTATATGCACTTGGATTGATGTTGTTTGGCATGGCATCTGCAAGTTGGATGATGTTTGCTGTTTTGGTTCCCTATTGTCTTGGAGGAATTGCAGGTCCGGCATTACAGGGAATTATTTCTTCAGAGGTTCCCGCAAATGAACAAGGAGAATTGCAAGGTGCCTTAACCAGTTTAATGAGTGTTACGGCTATCATTGGCCCTGTATTAATGAATGGATTGTTTGCCTACTTTACCGCTGCGGATGCACCTGTTTACCTACCCGGAGCCTCATTCTATCTCGCGGCAATACTTACGGTGTTAAGTCTGTTTTTCTCTTACCGTACCTTATCTACGCGTTTTGTAAGTAAACATTGAGTTGACAACAAAACCATCAAATACAATAACAAGGCTCACCGCTTTATGGGCATT
>JAZKGH010000114.1:20339-22555 GCA_040386055.1 Bacteroidota bacterium | reverse complement strand
GGGTTATTAGGATCATTACCCACTAGTGCTGTAGCAATAACCTTACCCGACATGTTCAGGTAACTCACACTCCCCTGTCCGTTTGCATCAAGTACCGTTTGTTTTTGATAATGATTCCGGTCTCCGGCTTCAGCGCCAAACAATGCAAACAGGTCATTCTCTCCGGGTTTATCATAAAAATATATTGTTTCGTGTGTTTGGTTTCCACCAATTACATATTCACTTCCAGGTGCCGATTGGGCCCGTACCCTGCCCGAATTATCATTCATATATTCAACCTGCACAAATGGATATCCATTGGCCAGCGGAACATAATTATGAGCATTGGGGAAATTGGCCGTAGAAAGAGCTGTTGAAGTAAATTGATTTTCTGTTGAATAATATTTTTCAGAACCACTGGAATTTTGCATTGGCAAAGTTGCTGCCAGACAAGAGTTGGATGCATTCACATCAAAATCAATTGCCGAATAGGGTAATCCGGATTCATTCCTGTTAAAATTCGCATAAAAATTCAATAGCCCCGGTTTCACCGGAACAGGTAAGGTTGTGACAGCAGGCCTGCCTTCATAATCATAAATGATCTCCTGAACAATGGCAGTATGATCATTTTCGTTCTTCACAACCGTCTGTCTTTGTTTGAGGATCCCGTCAAAATATATAACCGTCTCACTCTTTTTTCCCTCTTCTGCAAATGAAACGGAGTATTGCCAGTTTAAGCCCATTTCATGAGGAGGGTAACTTGGATCACTGATGGTAATTGTGGATGATGAATTATTGCTGATTAATCCATTATCAACTGTAGGGGGGGTAGCACCTGTATTAATATTGGACCAGGCACCCGTGACCCTTCGTATACATTCTATACCACCAACCTGCTCTTTATAGTATCCGGCTATACGCAAACGAAAAACCAAATATCCCGCTTCAAATACGTTGCTCATTTGGTATTCTGAACCTTTAATTGTTACACGTGTTGCATTGTTTTTAAAGTCGAACTTTACAGTACTGCCCGTTACTGCAGATGCATCATCCTTTTCAATGAAGGTCCACTCCAAATCATACTCTTCTGCATGTCCTATTAATGCCGTTGTTGGAGTGATGGATACTTTAATTATATTCTTTTCCGTGTCTTTCGTTAAAGTGAAAGCAGGAGGGTTAGTAATATCCATTGCAAGCTTCTGACGATCCTCCTCTATCTCACCTTTGATGTAAACAAAACCAAGTGCATTATTATCCGAAATAAAAACTCCCTTCAAGGTTATTTTCATGAAATGCGCACGCTCGGTCAACACTTTAAAATCCTTTTCCTTATATGAAAATCCGGTTTTGGCATTGTAGTCAACAGACAAGGTAAACGTATCCACTTTTACGGTATTATCTTCTCCAGCATATTCTGCTTTTATGTTAACCAGGCATGTAAATGAACTTGGAGGACAAATCCCCAGATTATTCGACACTTCCAGTGAAATTTTTCCTTGCACGGAATTGAACTGGTACCCATCCTGCCAGCCACTCGTGGGGCTGGTCAAGGAATTCCTCAAGTGATCATTCACATCAAAATACTGATCCACGGAGATGGTATTTAGAAACCGTGATTCCTCTCCAACGGGTATTTTGGAAGCACTTCCTGCCAATGATAAAAGCAGAAGACAAAAACATGCAAAGTGTTTTATAAAATTATTCATATGCTCATTTTTTTCTTTTAGAGGTGTAATCAAAGAATTCATAGGAAGTATATTCAGCAGAAACAACATAAACGTTGCCTCTTTTGGTCAAAAATTTAGAAAATAAAAAATCTGTTTTGGATTTGGATGTCGGGAATTCATAGGCAGAAAAAACTATTTCCAATCGTGGTTGCTGCTTTCCATTTGCCGAGCGCTCAAAATTCCTATTGAGTAAATCGTCCATACTACTTGCATAATATGAACACATCTTATCAATTAAACCTGTTCTCACATCAATGGTAACATCTACATAATTATACATGCTCCCTTGGGGATACGTAAAACGGTATACCTTATTATCCGCATCTTTTTTGAGCAGGGCAATCTTAATCGAAGACTTTATCAAAGAATCAATATTGACCATTTCATTCAGGGCTTCTGATGCCATCTTTCTCTGGTTTGGCACTTTAGTCTTCAATATCATAACCTTTTGGCGATGATCCACGTAAAGGCTTTTACCTCCAGTTTCAATATTATCTACTCCTTCTACAC
>JAZKGH010000114.1:9672-20329 GCA_040386055.1 Bacteroidota bacterium | reverse complement strand
ACTATTTCAGATGCCGGAAACAAAACGGTAACGGGAGCCACAATTTCAATTCCCGAATTACATAAAGAAACCATTTCAGATGAAAATGGGAAGTATACGTTCAACAATCTTCCCAACGGAAATTTCAATATTATCTACTCCTTCTACACTTACATTTACATTGTCACCCCATGTAGAAAAATGAAAATTTTTCTCTTCTACACTTTGCTTGGAGGTATATGTTTCATAAAGAACATATTTAAGGTGAAGCTTAAATTTTTGAGACTCCATTTTGCCGGTCGCTATTTTTAAATCCTGCAAGGCATTTTGCGCAATCAACGTGTTATTGATTATACAAAGCAATAGCAAGGTTTTAAAACACCTATTGAACAACACTTTTTTCATCTTAACCTTATTTAATTAAAGCTGAACGGCTCTCTTTAAGTGTAACAACTCCCTTGTCTGTTTCCCTTTTCGTCCTCACCCGTTTTCCCTCAACATCATATTCGTAAAACGTTGCATAATTATTCTCGTCCAGATCAGCCATCAGTCTTAAAGACTTTGGATGATAAACATATGTTTTCATGGAAGCATTTACCGGTTGGATCCGAAGATCATCAAACAATGTGTAGGCATATGGATTCTCAGAATATTCGCTTGGTTTTGGTCGCTTACTTGCTACCAGTTTTACTTTTATTCTATTGACACCTCCGTGAGCATTGTTATCTACCTGAAAGCTTCCTTCGATTTTTTGCCACCCTTCAATGATCGGACCTGCCGGGTAGAATGGATTATCGATAAGGAAACTTCCGCCAGAACCTTCCACATAAACTTGTATCCCAACCCTGTTCTCAATTGCAATGCCTGAAACAGCACTTTCATCATAAGTCACAACTTTGGGTTGGTTACCAACTTTAACCCATGCACTGATCACATACAATCCGTTAGAAGGGTTAAACTGTCCGTTTATATCATTCGGAGTTAAACGATACCCGTTAACATCACTTGCAGTTGCGGCCGGAGCACTTTCCAATTCCCGGTATTCATCAACAACGTGGTTATTGTCTACATACATACTTTGCATACCACTGTGCGCCTCCTTTGAAATGCTAAATTCCGAATTCTTATCAATAAAGTTAAAATGACCGGTAGGGCATTGTGGAATCTCCAAATTGTCCGGAGCATAACTTTCCATATCATCATAAGCTATTTGTGTGAACTTGGCATTATTGGCTACTGCTGTTTGAAAACCTGTTATTGGGTTCACCAGCTGTGCCGAGAACCGTTGCAATGCATCTTTACTTTCAATAGCATTACCAAACCTGGAATATTTAGTGAACTCATTCTGCATTACCCAATCTGAAGTCACAATCTTATCATATCCAGGGTTGTCTGGATTACCGGTGTTGCAATACCAAAAAGGATTAAACGCCACAAATGTTCCGTCTTTACGAATATCGGTATGTACGTTGCGCGGTGAGGTCCGTTTAGCTAAATATGCCCAGTTCTTATAAGGCCTCCAGTTACCCCTTATACCTGAAGTAAATGGATTGATATTCATGTTAGGGATCTCAAATATACATGGCGGTGGTGCATTGGGATCCCTGCTGTAAGTGATATCAATGCTTGAGCGTGTGGTTTGATTATATATGTATGGATAGCTAGTTGGTTGATCCCAAACAAATATCAGATCCTTTTGGACATATGCAATACCATTACCTCCTTTTAATGCTCCAATTGTATTCGTAATTGAAGAAGAGTATGATGCACTATTCATAGAAAGATATATCGGATTGGGGTCAGTGCAATTATTAGCACCCGGATCGATAAAATACAGATTAGTTAACGAAAGACTACTTGAATTATAAGGAGAAAAATAATCCGCATCATAGTTAGCCAAACCACCCGATCCATCATTATACATAACATCAGTTGCGGATGGATTATACGTTAATTTCAACACAGGAGTAATGCCCGTAACTTCCAGGGGAGGAACAGTAGCGCTTGTAAGTCCGATTTGCCCAATACCGGTAACTCCTGTTCCTATAGGAGTTGAAGTTGATAAAGTTGTTTCCCATGCAGTACTCCCGCAACTAATGTCTGTTGATTTGCAACGAACGTTTGCTACTCCGGAGGCCACATCTCCATTCCAAGCAATTTTATAATTATCCAAGGCGAATTTAAGCTGTCCGATTCTTAAGTTTACGGTAAGCGAACGCTCCATTTGCAAGGTTGATGGATAAGGGCTTTGACTACAGTTGTTGAGCGTTGCAGACTGACTCACAGTACACGAAATTGCAGGATAGACCCCCTTGCAATTTTTATAACTCTCCATTAACTGCTTAATGCGGGTTGCGGAGGTTGAATTGATCTCTGCTGCGCTTATGGTGATAGGTTGGCTTGTAGGAACATTATTATAAACCGTTGGAATAATAGTTCCTTTATTATAAATCAATGCAATGAGGTAATCCCTGAACTCATTTTTCATTTGTGTTTGATACTGATCATATGTTTCAAATACATCCACACATTCATCCATTGATTCGATGTAATCACCGAAATGAGATTTCCATTTATTGCTGAACTCAACTGCACTTGCATTTAATACAGATGTTTCCTGTTGTTCCAACATTTGTCCAATTCCGCTTGAATGAGCAACAACCGGAGATGCTAAAGATGTAACAGCACCTACAGATGCACTTTGCATATTTTTGCGGCCCGATGTAATAATTTTAACTTTATATGTTATCGGGGGTGCTGCCAATGTAACAGGGATCCCGAATTTATCGATAAGCATCCACTGTGAAAGATTGGCTCTTTTATACACCCAGCATTTTTGATCAATACTGTTCACACCATCTTTAACGTGGTTTAAAATAACTTCATCCCCATCAGCAAAATAATCAGATGGGCTTCCAACAGCACCATTAACTATGGGTGCAAATCCGAACGTAGAAGATGATGTAATGGTTACAATTGCACCGGCATTTTTGTAAGCATGTCCCATTCCGTCATACTCATTTGTCCAATGCACCGGATAATTGGTATTATAAATATAATCGTTGAATTCATTTTGTGTCTTGGTGAGCACAACAGCACCTGTTTCTGCATCCAACAGCATATTCTCGGTCCGTATGGTTGCTCCATTCTGATAGGCGGTAGTAGCTTTTTGAATACCATATCTGTTAATAACCCTTGATATAACCGCAGATTTAAACCCATTGATGGTAATTTGTTCTGTAGGAAAGGGAATAATAGTAAGCACAGGAAATGTAGCTACAGTGAAAAAGTCAACATTGATACTCATATTGTCCACATATGTCTGGCTTTTCATTTCACGACTATCAAATGCCACCTCTGATTCTACCCCAACCTGCTTTGTGAAGATGTGATTATTCCTGTCAATAACGGGATACTCACTGCTCAATCGTTTATCCCCAGCCTTCTGATATTCATATTTTGTGCCCGAGTATGCTTCTGCTATGTTATTGCTATTGATATTCTCCTCACTATAGTTGGCCACCGATTTGGGTTTACCATGCATATCATTCAGCTCAACCTGAAATCCCTGGCTTCCCATAAAATATTTTTCGTCAACTGTTTTGGTAATCGAGAAAATTTTAGATGGATTAAACTCATGCGGATCCATACCTGTATACTTTACGATGGTCGGAAAATCTTTTGCAGTAAAAAATTCATTAACAACTTTTCCGATCCGGTGCCGGGTATTGTTGATCTCATCTCCTGAACTGTTTTTGGGGAGAATACTTTTAACCGTAACTATACTATACCCAACAACTGCCGAAGGAAAAAATGATTCCCCGAAAGGTTCTTCACTATAAAACTGATCATCAGGAACACCAACATTTTGTGCAGTATAGGCAACCGGTAACCTGAATGGATTTTCATCATTTCCGATCATAGGCTCATAAGAAGCCACCCCACTACTGATAATCCGTTTTTCACCATTATATGTGTCCTCTGTTGTGTATTCAAACCGCTGCCCGTAAGTACCTGTTTTGGCACTTGTTTTACCCATGGTTTGCCAGTTATCCTTCATCTCTATCTGCTTTACCCTGCTGCCTCCGCCAAATTTAAATCCTGTCAGGTCGTTCAGCCTTATCCATGATTTATTCAAATTAACTTTCTGCGCATAATCATCATTTTCAAGCCTGTTGTATAAACCTCCCTGCAGTCTTTCTGCAGCTTCCATAGCAAAACCCAAAATGGATCTGATAGCAGCCATTGCATATTGCTTGCCCGAACCTTCCAGTCTTAAATTAGAACCTGAGTAAATCTTTTCGGGCATGTATAACTTACTCAGTTGCCATGCAGTTTTGGCAATAGGATGATGTCCCTCATTTCGAATCACTTTTACCCAGCCATATGTGGCATCATTATCACAAATTCCTGCATCTGCTATTTCTGCGTACCCTCTTACGTATTCATAATTATCTACTGTGTTTGTGAGGTTCATAAAACAGTTGAAATACAGAAAATTCTGCCCGGGTCCTCCTATAATATCATTTCGAAAATCACTTGCAGAGAGTTTTTTATTATCGGGTAACTTAAAATAAATATAATCATAAATATAATCCGGTTCAACAAGCGAATTGGCAAACAATGTATTGTTAGCACCTTTATTGGGCGTACTGCCAAATCCGGCAATTTTGTACATTCTCATCGCCTTTCTATCCTGAACATAAGCGTAATCATCGGATTCGTATGTTATGGATATTGTTCCTCCTGAAGGCATTTTAATATCGGTTAAACTCCAGGCTGCTGCATCAGCATCAGTAAGGCTTTTAGATTGGTCCTGGTTAACATATGGAAACTCGATATTTGAAGGCGCTCCTGTCACAGCATCTTTTTCCTTATAACCACCCCATCGGTTATATCCCTTTGTTTGATATGCGGGATTGCTTAAGCTGTATGTAAATTCATATGCATTAAACTTTCCTTTAGTGGATTTGCCATACGTGAAATAAAGTTTCTTTAACGTCAATTTTCCCTTCGCAGCATTAATATTTGTAGCACCAACCATAACGGCCGTAGTTGAGTTATTATCAACATTACCACACAACGAATAATCATATTCGAAATTCACTGTTTTGATCGGGCTGGTTAGATCTTCTTTAGAATACAATTCAATTTTATCCAGTTTGTATGATCGTTGATCTACATCTGTTCCTCCCTGAACACCATTCACACCAAGTCCATCTTCTCTTTTTGATATATAAAAAAATGCAATGTGGTTTCTTCCTTCAATCGACCTTACTAACCATACTTCTTTTTCTCCGTATAAAATATTTGCCCCGTCATCTGTTGGTACTGACTTATATCCCGGGTTGTAATTTGCTTTTCCAAGTTTAACAGGAACCCTCCATTTATAAGGTGCCGTACCCGTACCTGTTTGTCCGCCTTTTACAAGATAATAATCGATCTTCGCAAATGTTCCCGAGGATGCAGTTCTCGGGCCGTTTGTTCCATTTTCAATATAATCCGGTGATTGAACTTCTGTTAATAAATATGAATGTGCATACGCTGGCGTTTTAGAACATTCAAAAAAGTGGTTGTTCCCTTTGTAGTTTCTAGCTGTATGATTACCCGTTAAATCCGTAAAAATTGTATTTGTATGATCATAACTTACCTCTCCATTGTCTTCATCTATGGTTGGTGCCCCTCCGCCATCCGGATCCTTTGCATTGGTAAAAGCATAATCATACTCAACATTATTATATGCGGGAATACCATATACATATTTCATTCCCTGAGTATTCATTACCTTAACTTCTGTAATGTGATTGTATGGCCTGGCATTACCATTAACACCCACACTCCTGTCCAATTCATATCGAACACCTGTAATTACCTGAGCAGGATTGGTTGGGGGCAAATAGTACCCAATCTTTGATTGAGAACAAAAGGCTCTTTCAGAAACAGTTCTCACTGTCATTAGATCATTGCGTATATCTCTCTTATTTCTGTAACTTTTTTTACCCGATGTACCCGACATTGCAACATCTGTACTATTCCCATTATCTTCTTTTACCAGATTAGTTTGCTCAACAGTTATTTCACCGGCTGTGTTCAATAATTTTGGGCGGAGCGGATTATCAAGATTCGCATTAATAATCAAGTTCTCATCAATTGGAGTCTTTTCTCCCACCGCTTTAAAATAACTCGGCTCATAAAGCGGATCTTTATCTTCATCAGCCTCTCTGCTGTTCATCACATTCTGCAGTTCATTATTTTTATACCACCCCCCTGTTCTTTGCTTGAATGTAACGGAGGTCTTATTTGCTCCTGCTTTAAATATTTGCCCTAATCCCAATTCAAGACTAAAAGAATTGGCATCAGAATTATCAACTGCTTCCTTATCGTGAAGCATTCCTATATCACTTCTGAATGGCCTGAACATGCCTCCAACTCCATGTCCGGTGGCCGAAAAAATATCAAATGTATTGATCGGAATAGCGAGAACTTTATTCTCACTTGAAAATGATCCATCCTTTTCTCTGTTAAAATCAAGCAATACATCTCTGCGTTTGCTCGCTTTTTCAGTATTGAGGTAACCATATGCTTCTGTCTTTTCATGGGTAACTGCCAAGCCCTGCTTTGCAAGATATCCTGTTGCAGAAGAACCGGCCGCCAACCCTAATGTTTCTTTGGTAAATTTCCCGGAAAATGTAAAACTGGAATTTGTCATCCTAACGGGTGAACTGGGAGTATAGGTCATTGTTCCAAAACTAATGGAAGAAGCTACTTGACCGCTGCCGGTTCTTATCATCCCTGCAGATGTTTTAACACCACCTGAAACTGACCCTCCAAAGTTAACACTCTTTAAACCGCTACGCGTATTGTAAGACATATCTGCAGAAAGATTTGCACCTGCACTTACTTTTGATAAAACCGGGATCGAAGACATAAAACCAATCCCCAATCGGGGAGTAAGGGTTACACCATCCTTTGTACTGTTTGTTCTACTTAAACCACCGTTCAATCCCGCACCCTGAAAATTACTTGCTATCGAACCGGAAATATTTTTACTGTGAACAATTCCAAGTCCTCTATAATTATCATAATTAATCCCCCAACTTTTACTGGTCCCGAAACTATTGCCTGTTCGTTGTAGCCCTTCAAAACCAAAAATCTCGATACTTTTACCCATTGAAATTTCCGTTGTGTATGATGGTTTCATATAAAGAAACTTCTCCATTTGATCTGTACCTCCTGAAAAATCATCCGGTAATCCCCTCATATTTCTGTTCACAGCACCCGGATTTAAATTCCAGCCAAGTCCCACCCAACTGGCCTCCTGATCCATGGTTACACCCGAATGATAGGCTATATTAATTGGATACCCATCTACATCCAGCAACGGAATATTGTAATTAAAATCACCCGTAAAAGGATCCACCATCTGAGTGGTACTCACCGGTTCAAAACTCTGAACCTCTGATTGACTGGGCCCACCGGTAAGAGCATATACTGCAGTTGGAAAAAATATTTCATACAGCATGTTAATTGCCAGAAATAATGAAACCCGTTTAAGCATTCTTGACTGTATCATAGTTCACTAAAATTCGATTAATGGGATATTGGAAAGAGCTTCCCTTGAAATAAAAAAACTGATTTTCCCGGTTCCAAGAACCTGGTCATCATAAACAACTATTTGATCATTTGAATCTGAATTGTTTTCAAATCCAAGCATAATGGTATTAAATGAACTGATTGAAAATGTTCTTTCAAAATGATGCATAGCACAATTCAATGTATCATTCCCCTTAACGATAAATATATCCCTTGGAACAATTGTTGTATAATATTGTATCCGTTCAAAATACTCCGCTTCGGAAGTAATTGATTGCTTTAACACATCTCCTCCTTCAATAAGAGCTCCTATTTTCATAACCCCATATTGCAACCCTCTGTAATTATTTAATACCGAATCAAAAACCGGCTTCGTTGGCATTATCTCACTCGCCATCAATTCTTTCAGGGCCATGTACTCTGCCGGAAGGTATTGAAAGCTAAATTTGTAATCGCCAACAACCTGTTCTTGCACAAGTCCGTTTTCGGCATTGTTTACCCACGTAATATACTCCTCCTGAGAAACTCGTTTTTGCCCGGAACAACCTAAGAATGTTATTATGGACAAACTCAAGACAGCAATCAATATTAGCGGTATATTATCTGCCTTCATACTTGCTGTTTATCACCTTTATGAACTCCTGTGTAATATCTTCTCCCTCATTTGCATATAAAATGGAAGACGCCTCCGTTAATCCAAATATGTAAGCATACCGTTTATGCGCACCATACTCTTTGGCATACTGATGAATCCGATCCCATATTTGATCATTGTATCTTTTCATAAGGCTATTATCCATTTCTTCAAATTCTTGTTTTCTCTTAAAAAACTCTTCTTTCTGCATATCAAAATCGGCAAGTATTCCATCTGAAACTGTTTTACTTTCATTTATTCTTTGTCCGGTTAACTTTAACCTCAACTCCACACTATCTAAATAATTTTTACGCTCCATTTGAATAGAATTGAAGTTATTCTCCAACTCCTTTTTCATTCTGAATTCATTAAAGACCCTTGCTGAATCAACATACACCGTTTTCTTCCTCATCAACATCTCATACCCTATAATAATGGATACAAGGATTATTACTTGAACTAGGATTAATTTTACTCCCAAAGCTTTTTTTTCCATCGCTATTTATTTATGTATCTGAAGTAAATGTATCGTTCATTATCATTGGGTAGCATAACTACCAATGTGTAATAGCCTCCGCTTTTAAGATTAAATTTTTCCTCTAATGCAATTGTATAATGAGCATTACCATCATCTGTGTAACTCAACTTATCTGCCTCAACTTCCTTTTGGGTTTTATCATCAATTATTTTAAACTTAAGCTTTAACTGTTGTGGATATTCTTCAATGTATATTTTAAATTTTTTTCCGATATTTATTGCGTCATGATCTAAATCGCGTTTAGGAATTACATAGTTTTCATTGATAGCAATACTACTCATGTCTTCTGATACCTTCTCTGTTTTAAAAGTAAACCACCAAACCTCCGTCTCCCCAATTGGCTTACCATCCTGTGTCTTAGCCACAATTTTCCAGGCATATTTTTTACCCTCTTCCAGTTTCACTGCATTCATCGGGTATTGCAATGTTGTTACTGTGATATTTTGTTGCTCCAGTATTCCAAAATTTCGTTGGATAGCATCATAAGCGGTTTGGTTGGGTTGCATTTCCACGATTTTTAAATCGTACAATACTTGTGCATTCATAACAGGCATTGGTGGAAGCCAAACCAATAGCGGGGTTTCTGTGGTAATACTGCTTTGGTTCTCCGGAGAAAGCAACAACGGTGGCGACATCGGTGTGATCTCTGCATCCTGGCAATCTTCTGCTACAGGCTCGATCGCATTTACTTTATAGCCTGCAAGACATACCCTGTAATTTCCATACGGAAACACTCCATTCTGACTTACAACGGGAGATGTAATTTGATAATTAGGACTTAATAACGATTCTGATAATGTGGTTGCGCCCGGCAATACATCCACAACAACACTTCTGGCGGAGACTATCTTTTCTCCTGTGACGAGATTGGTAACGGTTCCGATAAAATAATACTGCGCTGCCGTTACATCCTGGCTCTGAACTGTTGCCTTAAAAACATCGGCAGGTTTCAGCTCTAGTCCGTGAACAGGATAAAGCATAATGGTTATCTGCGCGCTACTTGTTAGCGTCACTAAGCAGATGATAAGCGTGAGTATTCTATTCATATGAAAATGTCTTTATAATTGTGATTCGTCCAAGCATCATATCTTTTGATGTAACCGTTGCCGCATATGGATGTACAAAATGGCGCTCTAAATGAAGCTGGCACTGAATACCGAAACCTAATCCGAAACTTGTTCCAATCTCGCCAATGATCCGCTGCTCCAATAAAACATCTTCCTGGTATCTTGCTCCCAGTGTAACTGTAATCTTATTCTTTAGTAATCCCTTTGTTCCACTCACCGAAGCGCCTATTACTTTCCCTGTATCAACTACCAGTATGGGCAATGAATAACTCACCGCACCGGTTAAGGTCAGCGAAACAGGTTTGATCTGCACGGTTTGATTAAACGCATACTGATTCACATGATATCGTTTCCATTCAGGCTGATTGCTGGTATTGTATTGTTTGGCAAAAGACACCATCGTATTACTCATAATCTTTTGAGTGGATGCAGTATAGCCCACAATGACATTGTAAAATTTCACCTGCGTTGTGATCTGGTTATCTAAAGCAGCATTATACAACGACTGATAATTGGGTGAATAAATGACAAGCAGGTAAGGCATTTTTTTGATCCTGAGTGCTCCATTGAATAAGAACGTATTGGTGGTGGAAGTCCCTTGTTTTAAATTGTAAATATTATCTGCATCCCTGCGGTATGTAACTCCCATTGAGAATTGTCTTTTCCAGAAAGCCTGCTCCGCTTTTGCTTCTATTCTGAAATTATCTTTACGCAGGTAGGGCGTTCCGAATGAATAATAAAACGGATCGATCACACGCGTTGATACTTTCAATTTAGTTGTATTCTGATTGAACTGCACGGATGAATATGCATACAATGCACTGGAGTATTTAGCCGGATCGGGAG
>JAZKGH010000114.1:5858-9662 GCA_040386055.1 Bacteroidota bacterium | reverse complement strand
TCTCCGACCGGGCATATTCTGCACCCACTTCGGCTGATGATGAGATCTTATATTTTGCATCAATGCCCAATACGTAATTAGAATTGGGCAGGTAATAATCATAAAAGGAATCCTTCACACTGTTACCGGAATCATCGGTACCTTTTAAAATGGAAACTGCAATGAGTAGATTATCTTTATTACCAAATCCTACTCGTCCGGATATAATATTACGTCCACCGGCAATTGCTTTCAGGTTTAAAGGGTTGTCGAAATTAGCAACTGCTTTTCCCCAGGTAAAGGCTCCGTATACTTTCCCGGGATTGATCTCCACATTTACACCTGTGAGGCTCACACCGCTTAAAACTAACGTAGTATAATCGGGATCAAATGTTCCGAAGTCTAATTTCCGGAGAGATAAAAATATATCCTGACCCGGTTGTGTAATTTTATACCGTTTAGCTGCCTTCCTGAAATCCTTTGGTTTATTGAGGTTAAAGGTTGCCATCCGGGCATCTATATCTGCCAGTTTGCTATACTTTAAATATTCTTCTTTTAACCGCTCCAATCCTTTCAGCTTATCCCATTTGCCAATGTTCAGCTCATGCCTGGCCATTGCCTTTTTATATTTGTAAGAGCGCTTAAAGGATGTATCAACTTTTGCGTACTCCAGTACCTGTTGGTTCCGCAACAATTTCTTTTCGTAATCTTTTGACATCAGCTCGTTACGTAACTTTGTATACTCTGCATTGAGCGCATTGATATCAAGGCTGGTCATTGATTTCAGCTGATTCATTTTGCCCAGCTCGATTTTTTTGTCCAACTTCTTGCGTACGTTGGCATAAAATTTCGGGTAATTGAACGAGAGCCTGAAGTTGTTGATCTTATTCAGGCCTTGATTGCCTTCTGATGTATTGTAATAACCGGTAGAAAAAGGAATACCCAGCACATCGGCATTAAATTGGGTATAGGTGCGAATATAATTTTGTGGCACTCCCTGGTACGGCAATTTATCTTCTGCCAACTGACCGATCACTTGTATCGAACCATTAAACGTAACCGGTTTCTTTTTCTTTAGTGAATCAAGAGGAATACCCAGGGCAGGGTTGTTCATATTCAACACCAGTAATTTATTTCGGGGTCTTGTCTGAAAAATATTTTCTACCGGAACCTGAACATTAAGATTGTCTGAGTTGACCACAACAATCTTAAAATCATTATTCGTTATTACCGTATCGCTTGATAATGCAGAAGTGTATACTGCCGAATCATGAATGATTGAATCAAGTACATTCATAAACGATTGACTTGAATCCTGTACGACTGCTATTTTATAGGAGATAACATTCTTCGATGCAATGCTGACATGAAGAACTTTAACGCTGGAATCTATACCCTGAAAAGAAGCCGGGGCTTTAAAATGGAATAATCGATTGCTCGTTTTATCAAATGCAGATGGCGGCTCAAACTTGTAAGGTTGCTGAGCGCAGGAGTATGTGTATGTGAGTAGTAGTAGCATAGGGGTCAAATAAACATAGGGCTTCATTTATTTTGCATAGCCTCGTCCAATTTCATATTTCAACGGCTAGGCAAGTATATTACTATTCGTGTTTATTTTCAAATTAAAAACCGATCATAACGTTTTTGCATTGTTGAATCGTATATATATTTGTTTGAAAGAAATGTAACAAGCTATTTATAAGTAAATTATCACGCCTCTATTCTAAGATTAATATTGTGTTAAAGTATTGCATGATTACACCCATTTATAAAACAACAAATTGTGCTTCAGTAATTTGAAATCCCATTGCATAACGCTCCCTTCTGCTAAGAATCCGTTAAAAATATTTTTGACTATCAATACTTTACGAGTGGCCCTTCCTTGCAAAATCAAAGGTGGCTTCGGCTCTGCTTACGCGGCTAAGCCACCTTTGATTTGTAATAATAACTGCCAATAATACCTTAATACTGTCGCTTGAATAAGAATCATGCTGCTTTGCATCTTATCTTGTTTATCAATACCTGAGTGCATGATTATGTATATTGTTTTAGTGTATTCCGGATTACTTTCTGATCATATTCGTATATCCTAAATGTTCTATGTCACTCGTTCATTTATTTCGGTTTGCTTTATACTCATACATTGATGCATTCGACACAAAGCCTCTTGCAAATCTTCCGGCTTTATTATCTTTGACTTAGGACACTCCACCTATTTGTTATCTACAGAAATCATCTCGAATGAAACCACGATTCTTCCATTTATTGCTATGTATCTTTTTTGTCATTTCAACAGGTAAAGCACAATACCAAAACAATACCTCCCTGCGCTTAGAACTCGAGTCGTTAACCAACCCATACAAAGCATCCATTGGTATTGCTGTGATCCATATAGAAACCGGAGATACACTGACCCTTCGCAATCAGGTTCACTATCCTATGCAAAGCGTTTATAAGTTTCCATTGGCACTTTATATTTTACACCTTGTGGATGAACATAAACTTCTGCTGTCACAAAAAATTCATGTAACGCAAAAAGATGTTGCTCCTGAAACATGGAGTCCGTTAAAAGATAAATACCCGAAAGGGAATATAGATGTAACACTTTCCGACCTGCTGTATTATGCTGTTTCATTGAGCGATAATGTAGCCTGTGATCTGTTGTTTAAACTCATTAATGGTCCTTCTACGGTTACAGCTTATCTTCAACAACATGGCTATTCGGAAATTAAACTTGTATCAACCGAAGAAGAAATGCATAGAAATTTCAGCGTGCAGTTTAAGAATTGGAGCAGACCGATGGTCATGTCAAAACTATTGGAAGGATTATACCGGCATCAATATTTATCAGTGGCAAGCAATGCATTGTTGATGCGATTGATGACAGAGTCATCCAATAGTGCTGCTCGTATCAAAGGGTTGTTGCCAAACGAAACTATTGTAGCACATAAAACAGGAACCGGTGGCACTTCAGATGATCATATCAGAAGCGCCTGCAATGATGTAGGTATCATTACCCTTCCTGATAACACACATATTGCACTGAGCATTTTTGTGTCGCGCTCAAGCGAGGCATTTGAAAATGATGAAAAAATAATTGCCCGCATCAGTAAAGCGGTATACGATGCTTATGCAAAGCATTAACAGCGTCATTTAACGGATAGTAAATTGCTGTCATTACACTATAATATAAAACACCAGTCAACCTTTTCATATCTTTTTTCATCTTACTATTTCCTTAAGGTAACATTGAGAGACTTTTAATGCTATCCTGGTTGTAAATACTATTACTTTGATTAAAACTAAAATACTGCACATGAAAAAACTATTACTCCTCTTGTTCATACTCATTTCAATTGCCGCTCGATTACAAGCGCAAACATTGTTGAATGAAAATGTAAATTACAAAGCAGGCGCACTCACGAATGCTCTCTCGGGAGTCAATGTGAGCGGAGGTAACTGGCTCTCCTATGTAACAGGTCTTCCACTTAAGGTACCTGCCAGCGGATTAAGTTATCCGGGTTACGGCTCATCGGGCATCGGAAACAGCATTAAAATGACGGATACCATAGCTGCAGCAGAAGATGCCTACCGGCAATTCCCTGCACGAACAACCGGAACGGTATACTGTGCACTGTTGATTAAAGTAACAGATACTGTTGGATTGGTTGCTTACCCTACTATCACATCTGATTATTTTAGTGGATTCATATCCAGCACTAATATTAATGCTCAAGTTGCGCGTTTACATATCCGCAAAGGTTCTGCGGGTAATACGTACCAATTGGGAATTAGAGGGAATGCAGGCAGCAACATTGTATATGT
>JAZKGH010000114.1:0-5848 GCA_040386055.1 Bacteroidota bacterium | reverse complement strand
TACCCTTGTTGTATTATCGTATTCTATTGTTACAGGTACTAATAATGACAGTGCCCGATTGTGGGTGAATCCTCCTGTATCATCCTTTCCTGCTGCCGATGCCAAAAGTGCCATTACCATAGGTGGTGACGCAACCGATATTGCACGCATATTTCTTCGTCAGGGTAATGCCGGAACACCCAATTGTATAGTGGATGGAATACATGTGGGATTATCGTGGCCCGATATTATGGGAACGGCAACAGGTCCCGTAACTCCTGCCAATGCCCTTACGTTTGTTCCAACAGGACTCAACCAATTATCCTTCTCATGGAACAGACCGGGCGACTATGATCCTGCAACGATGCAAACCATTGCTTTCCTCAAAAAAACAAGTCCGTTAACGATAGATACACCCACTACAAATCCTATTCAGTATATAGCCAATACCGACTTCTCTGCCAACGGAACTTTGTATCAGCATGATTCACTTGCAAAATGTGTATACAACGGAGACTCGAACACGGTCAGCATTTCTGGACTCACCCTAGCAACCGGTTATTATCTCCACGTATTTCTAGTACGTGCTGCCGATTCTGCATATTCAACTCCTATTGGAACCTTTGGAACGACTCAAGCCAATAAACCGGCAAACGTCACTGCAGCACTATTCTCATTAACATCTTTTACCGGCACAACCTTAAGCTGGACTAAACCGGCCGGTTACCTTGACAGTAACATGACCGTTTTGGTATTTCTGAAACAAGCTACACCTGTGGCTGTTACCGGAACGGTTAATGCAGCCCCTTCAACATATATAGCCAATACTGATTTCTCTGCCAACGGAACTACCTTCTTAAATGATACGCTTGCTAAATGTATCTATAATGGTGACGGCACAACCGTTCCTATAACGGGATTGCAACTGGGCACAACTTACTATGCAAACTTTTATGTGGTACGTTCTACCGATTCTAATTATTATTCAAACCTTATTATTACAGGAGTTGTTACAACATCCCAACCCGGTGCAGTGACTGCATTGAATCTGAATGCCACAGGACAAACAACGGCAACTATAAACTGGACAAAACCAATAAACTATTCAAATACATCAATGACAACATTGGTATTTGTGAAAGAAGCAACTGCTGTGACAACGGTATCAACTCCCATCAAAACTGCTTATGGATATAATGCCAATGCTGATTTCTCTTCAACCGGAAATTCATTCCTGTATGATTCATTGGCAAAATGTGTTCTGAATTCGGACAGTAGTTTTGTGAACATTACCGGACTTTCGATAAATACAACCTACCACGTATTGGTGTATGTGGTTCGTACTACTGATTCTGTTTATTCGATTGCATCCAATGCGTATGGTATTACCTACGGAACAGTGCTTCCTCCTAAACCCTTAAAAACACTTTCAGTCAAAGCAAATACTGCATTAACGGCCGGTGCAACATGGACAAAGGATTCAACTTTTAGTGATTCAACGGATCTGGTTTTAGTTTTTCTAAAAAAAGGATCTGCTGTTGTACAAGGTATACCTACATTGAATCCAACTAACTATTCGACTGATACTGTATTTGGAAACGGAACGGCTTTCCAAAATGATACTGCTGCAAAATGCGTATATAAAGGAATCGGATCTACTGTTTCACTATCCGGATTGTTACCCTCAACATCCTATTTTATGATGGCTTACATTGTACGTGCTGCTGATTCATCGTATGCTTCAGCTATTGCATCAACAGTAATAACTCCTACTCATCCGGTAACGGCTGTTAGTGTTGTCGGACAATCCGGAACCAGCATTAAAATAACATGGATCAAACCTGCCACCTATGTAAATGCATCATACTCAACATTGGTATTTGTGAAGGCAGAGAATGCTATCACTGTAGGAACACCGACTCGTATTGTATCGTCATATACAGCCAATGTGAATTTTGGATTAGGTACTAAATACCAAAATGATCCTCTAGCCTATTGTATATTCAAAGGTGATACCAATTTTGCAAACATCTCTAATCTTGTTCAGAACAAAAGCTATGAAGTGCTCATATTAGTGGTTCGTGATCTTGACTCATCTTATTCAGCCGGTGCAACAGGAACCGGAATTACACTACCTCCTCCTGCTCCGGTAACAATTGGTTCCATCAATGCAACCAATCCAACAACGGGGAATCCGGATTCATTGGGTGTGCGCGTTACCTTAAGAGGATTGACTTATGGAATAAATATGCTTACTACCGGATTGAGATTTGTATTGAGAGATGCAACCGGTGGAATCACTGTATTGAGTGCTACCAAAAACTTCTCCTATTCCATAAACGAAGGAGATAGTATTGAAGTGCAAGGAAGTATAACCACCACACGCGGATTGTTGTGCGTAACTATTGATACATTATTTTACCGTGCAAGTGGCAAAACAATTAAGTCACCTACCGTTGTATCGAAGGTGAGTGAAACAACGGAAAATGATTTGGTACGGGTGAATAATTTGAGATTCATAACAACTCCGGGAGTAAGTTGGTTTGCTACCACCTATCCGTGTATTGTAGATGGAACTTCGGATACCGTTATCCTAAGAATTACACCTAACAATTCACTTGTAGGAACAGCCATTCCGGCAACAAGTACATTCAATGCCGTTGGATTGGGTACTCAGGTAAGTACATCAGCTGTTGCACCCTTTTTATTCAATGGATACCAACTCCTTCCAAGAAGCACAAATGACATCGTATTGCCGGACACTCTTGCTCCATTCTCTCTTGTAATGCCACAAGCCAACGATACATTAACCTTAATCGATACATCATCAGTGATTGTATTTAATTGGAGAACGGCCAAAGTGTTTGGAAAAGAATTTCCTTCATACACTTTTATGCTTGATACTTTTGGTAGTAGTTTCACAACACCTGTTATTGAAATTTCTTCAAATAATACGGGTATTGATTCTGTATATAGTCTCAGCGCATTGCACCTCGCTGATAGGTTACATCTTCAACCATTTGTTACCTACAAAGCTAATTGGAAAGTACGTGCTACTTTGGGTTCGTTTACCGAATATTCTGAGGTGAATCCTATCTACATTACCCGTTCCGCATTCACCAGTATACCATCCGTTAATGTACTACAATCATTTGAGTTGTATCCGAATCCTGCTTCGGGCACTATTTTCATCAGACATAGTGAATCCCTGCAAACGGTTTCTATCTTAAATCAATTGGGACAAGTTGTTTTACATCAAACAGTAAATGCACAGCAGGTGAATGTGTCAACTACATTGCTTGATCGGGGTATCTATTTTGTGCACATCAAAACGGCAACAGAAACCATCACACAAAAGCTATTCTTGAAGTAATACAATTCTTTCCCGTAAAAGTGCATCTGAATAGATGCACTTTTTTATGTCTGCTTTACACAAAATGAATTTGCTTCATCTGTATTAAAATTTCATAAAGTGTTTTTGATACATTAACTAATTATTTTACATACATTTTGAGCTTATAAATTGGATTTTTTTGCTCGAAAATTGAAAATATCCCAACCCAAAATAACTACATAAACATGTAGCTATCCGCTTTTTTTGACATTTTTCCGGAATATCACTTTGTTAAAGGAACTTTTTACTGTTCAAAATATGACAATTATAATACCCTGTAGGGAAGGTACTTATTGAGTATATTCTCAATAATTCCAACCTTTTAGCATCTCATCACGTATCCTTGAGTTCGATACAATATGTTTTTAAGTAATTTTTATCAAAAAAATAGTTGTTTTACTCCCAAAAATCTACTACTTTCATAAATACTTTAACATCATTATCTAGTTTGCTAACAACAACAACAAATGTATATGAAAACAAATCTACAACACCTCACAAGGCACATACTATTATGGGGCATGCTGCTTATGGGTTTCCATTCGCAGGCACAACTTATTACAATTGGAACGGGTACCGTTGCGCAGGGAACAACCGGCCAAACGCCCTATTCAACTGTTTGGGAAGATGCAAAAATTCAATACCTCGTTCTTAAATCAGAACTGAATGCCCTTGGTGTTACAGCAGGTAATTTTAACTCGTTGGCATTTAACTCTACCAGCATTCCTTCCCCGGCCCTTAGTGGTTATACAATTAAGATTGGCCATACCTCTGTATCAACATTAACCGGGTATGCAGCTCCGGTTTGGACTGTGTGTTGGGTAACTCCTAGTCCTTTTACACCTGTAATGGGTTGGAATACCTTCATTTTTACTACTCCATTTTTATACAACGATGTTGATAATATTGTGATTGAAATTTGTCACGACAACGCCTCATGGCTTACAGGAGGTACCGTTATGGCAACTACTACTACTTTCCCTTCCATATACGGAACATATCAGGATGGTGGTGCAGGCTGCTCTCCCGGATCACTTACCAATGTATCAACAGGCTCGAACAGACCTAATATGCAAATCGACTTCGCTATTGCCGGAGGTGGTCCTGCTACCGTTCCGCCAATCGCAAGTTTTGCCTATACCAAAATTCCAATGGATACTGTTTGGGTAAACAATCCTCACACCATTGTAAACACAAGTTCAGGAGCCGATAAAAGCTACTGGGATATTATCGGATTCAATGCCGCAACTAAAAATGGCCCATATGCAGCTTTCCCTGAAACACGCACTCCAAAAACAAGTCAAGGCATTACCGATAATTTCATTGATACGATTAACAACGCAGTAAATTTTAAATATACTTTCCCTAATAGAGGATTCTATCGGGTAAAAGTTACGGCAGTTAATAAGTTTGGTAATGACACTTATATTGATACCATATACGTAGATACTCCGGCTACTAAACCGCACGCTGATTTTTTTGCTGATAAACGTGTTGTAGGGGTATACGATTATGCTAATATGTTTGATTTAACAACTAATGGTCCTGTAAGCTGGTTCTGGTATTTAAAACCGGGTTACTATAATCCGTTGGCTCCATTCTTTAACAGCTTCTCACCAAGTGCAGGAGCTCAAAATCCAATCCTGAATGCCAATGAAGGCGGATTGTTTGATGTGTGTATGGTTGCCACAAACTATCGAGGAACCGATACTATGTGCAAACCGGCATATATGAAAATCATCTCCGGATACGAAGTGTGTAAAGGTACATCGACAGCTAAAGATACCATTGCCAGAGAAAATGAAGGTTCGGCTAAATTGTATACTGTTGGAGGTACTTATGTACCGAACTTGATTGGTACATGTGCTAAAGGATTTACAATTTCAACCTGCTCGGATACGGCTATTTTATACCTTGATCGTTTCAAAATGCGTGTAGCTGTTACTGTAGGGGTATCGGATAGTTTATTGATCCGTTCTGGAAGTGCTACCGGTCCTATTATTGCCCGCATGGGTGGTAATGTGGTTCCTGCAGCTTTCCGTACCATTAAAGTGCCGGGTGGTATTGCCTATTTGCAAACGATTATTGCTAATCCAACCAGTGCAACTCCTGCCGGAGACAGTGGTTATGTGGTAAGATGGGATGCTCCTCCTGCAACGTATCCAAAACCTACTGCTGCCTTCAGCATGCCTGATACCGTTTATGATGGATATACTGTTCAATTTGTGAATGCTTCAACCGGTAAAAATTTCAGTTATGCATGGGATACAAATGGAGATAATGTGTATGGTATTGACAACCCTTCATCGGGAGTAGATTCCATTACTAAAAATCCAACCAGAACCTTTGCCGTATTTGCACCTTATACTGCTAAGATTTGTTTGAAAGCATATAATTGTGTGGGATCTGATACCTTCTGTAAAATGATTCAGTTCTTACCTGTAGCTGCAGTTCCATCTGCTAATTTTAGTGTAA
>JAZKGH010000113.1:0-3557 GCA_040386055.1 Bacteroidota bacterium | reverse complement strand
AAAAAGCCAATGTTCCCAATACTCCAAAAAAATGCATCGGACGTTTACCGAATTTTGAAACGAAGAAAATGGTTAACAAATCCAAAAAGCCATTGATAAAACGTTCGATTCCAAATTTGGTAGATCCATACTTACGTTCCCTGTGTGCAACTTCTTTTTCGGTAATTTTACGAAAGCCGGCCCATTTGGCAATCACCGGAATATAGCGGTGCATTTCATTGTACACCTCAATGTTTTTCACAACCTCGCTGTTGTATGATTTCAATCCGCAGTTAAAGTCGTGAAGGTTATTAATGCCACTCATTTTGCGGGTGGCCCAGTTGAAGAGTTTGGTTGGGATGGTTTTGGTCAACGGGTCGTAGCGTTTCTTTTTCCAACCACTTACAATATCGTAACCATCATCCACAATCATTTTGTATAAAGACGGAATTTCATCGGGTGAATCCTGTAAATCTGCATCCATGGTAATAACTACATTTCCGATGCATTCCTGGAATCCAATATTTAACGCAGCTGATTTTCCATAATTCCTTCTAAACCGAATACCTTTTATCAATGGATTTTTAGCTCGTAATCCTGTAATCACATCCCAGGATTTGTCGGTGCTGCCATCATCCATCATAATGATTTCATACGTAAAAGAATTTTCGTTCATCACCCGTTCAATCCATTGTACCAATTCAGGCAGCGACTCTTCCTCGTTAATAAGAGGGATAATGACTGATATATCTGGTCTCGTCATGTTATTGGATAGTGTCTATCGGTGATTGTTTGCGTGCGAATATGGAAGCAATCAATGAAAATATAAACAATTGAAATAAACTGCCCATGAATCCGAAAAAGGTAAGTATTAATGGACTTGACATCATTTTTCCCACCTTCATCACTTGTTCTACTTCTTCTTCGCTTTTACCCTGATTGTACATTTCCTGTGCTTGTGTTTCCCACATTTTTTGCATGAAATCAACATTGATATACGCCAGGAAAATATAGGTATAAATAGCGATCACAAAAGAAGCGGGCAGGGCAATTTTAATCATAAACCCTAAAGATTGACTATAGGAAATATATCCGTCCAAATCTTCATCACGTCTTTTTACGGTAACACTGTATAGAATATAAATGGTTGCTGCCAGCAGAATCAATAATTGCGTAATTCCTAAAGCAGAAGTTCCTTTTTGTGAAAGCTCAGGATTGATCATGTAAAAAACGATGTTGACGATGATGTGAGCAAAAGCTACAATCAATCCATACTTCATAGCCATTGGCCAAGGTGATTTGGTTTCCATAGTTGGTTGTTTAGTGTTTCAAATAAAACATTTTTATACATTAAAACGGAATGAAAAGGAATCATATTTTTGTTTTCGAAATGAAAAGAGTTTTTACAGATCAAATGAACAGGAGTGTTGAAGTTGCCTGGCCTCCCAAACGCATTGTATCACTTGTGCCATCGCAAACAGAGCTTTTGTATGATTTGGGTCTTCACAATGAGGTAGTTGGTCAAACATTATTTTGCATACATCCGGCCGAAATGCATGCTTCAAAACCACGTGTCGGGGGGACTAAAAATTACAAATTGGACAAAATTGAGGACTTACAACCCGATTTAATAATTGGCAACAAAGAAGAAAACGACAAAGCAGGTATTGAAGAGTTGGCCAAATTATATCCCGTTTGGATGAGCGATATTCAAACACTGGATGATTCAATGGAGATGATCAGGCAAGTTGGAGCGCTGGTCGACCGAACGGAAGAGGCGCGATTCATCTCATCCAATATATTGCAATCATTCGAGTCCCTTCCAGTTAACAGCCAAAGGCCAATAGCCAATAGCTTGTATTTAATCTGGCGTAATCCGTGGATGGCTGCCGGGCATGATACCTTTATCAACGATATGCTCAAGCGATTGGGATTCAATAATAGTGTTCAATTGTTTGATTCACGTTATCCGGAAGTAAACAGAGAGCAGTTGCAACAACTTCAACCGGAAGTCATTTTCTTATCTTCGGAACCTTATCCTTTTAAAGAAAAACATATTGAGGAACTTCAAATTCTTTGTCCGCGTGCTATCATAAAGTTAGTGGATGGAGAATTGTTCAGCTGGTATGGCAGCAGGTTACTGCATTCGGTAACATATTTCCAGAAGGTACTTTCGGAGCTTGCCAAATAATCGGTTACTTTTGCCGGGCATGAACAAACAAACTTCGCTCAATGCATGGTTGGCGTATGCAGCCGTTGCATTTTTCTGGGGAACTACCTTTTTTGCCATTCGCGTGGGAGTGGAAACATTTCCGCCCTTTTTGATGGCCGGTTTCCGTCATAGCATCGGGGGGATTCTTATTTGTTCCTATTTTCTTATCCGCGGTTATAAAGTACCTCCTCTCAAACATCTTAAAGTGTTTGCCATCAATGGTTTTTTGATGTTAGTACTTGGAAATGGATTGGTAACCTGGGCAGAACAATATGTAAGCAGTGGATTGGCCGCGCTGATTTGTTCGCTTACGCCTATCTGGATCATCTGGATTAATTCTATCAGTGGTCAAAAAGAGAAGTTTAACTTCACCGTTGTTGCTGGAATTATATTGTGTTTGGTGGGGCAACTCTTAATTTTTAGAGATAATTTAACAGATTTTGCTGACCCTAATTATACAATAGGCATTGTTTTTATCTTAATAGCAAATCTTACATGGGCAATGGGGACTGTATATTCCAAAAACAATCAGACGGGAGTGCATCCTTTATTTGGTGCGGGTTTACAGATGATCTGCGGAGGTTTTATATTGGATGTAGTAGGAACAGCAAGAGGTGAATGGAGCAATATGCATCCTTCATCTGAAGGCATATGGGCTTTGGCTTATTTGGTTGTATTTGGCTCGATTATAGCCTATGGTGCTTATATGTTTGTGCTGAAACATTTACCGGCCACTATTGTTAGTACATATGCTTATGTAAATACTATAGTAGCCGTTTTATTAGGATGGTGGTGGCTGGATGAGCCTCTCAATGCGATTATATGGACAGCCGTTATATTAACTCTTGCCGGTGTGTATTTGGTAAACAAGAGCTTTCAGCAAAAGAATCAGTAACATGCATCCGTCTATTTGTCATTGAATTCAGTCCGGTATGGTTTTGTTTATAACTATTGAACAACTGTACCCATACAGAAAATAATTTTACAACTTTAAAATTTTAGTGAACATGTCGAATACTCCAGAAAAAATTGAATGCCTTATTATCGGAAGCGGACCTGCAGGTTATACAGCTGCCATTTATGCCGCACGTGCGGATATGAAACCGGTGGTTTATGCCGGTATGCAACCGGGCGGGCAGCTTACCATTACTACAGATGTTGAAAATTACCCGGGATATCCCGATGGTATTATGGGACCGGAAATGATGGAAAATTTCCGCAAACAAGCAGAGCGTTTAGGAACAGATGTTCGTTACGGCATGGTAACCAAAGTTGATTTTACAGGTAAACCTCCTTATAAAATTCAGGTAGATGAAAAGCATGAAATCCTGGCAGAAACGGTTATTATTTCTACAGGTGCTTCGGC
>JAZKGH010000112.1:0-5594 GCA_040386055.1 Bacteroidota bacterium | reverse complement strand
TGCATTTCAAACCGGCACTCCTGATCTGGTTCATGAAATGTATAAAGTAGCTCAAACAGATATTAAAGATAAAGAGATTTTGGCTACAATTGACAGTAGATATCATATTACGGCATCCTTGCTTCCGGGCAGTGATGCTCCTACTTTTACTCTGCAAACCAAAGACGGTAAATCCGTGAGTTTGTCAGATTTTAAAGGGAAAATTGTCTACCTGGATTTTTGGGCAAGTTGGTGCGGACCCTGCATGCGGGAAGTGCCCTATACTAAAACGTTGCAGGATACCTTTGCAACCAAAGAGGTTGTATTTGTGTATGTAAGCATTGACGAAAGCAAAGAAGATTGGATCAGTGCAATGACTTCAAAAAAGATGAAGGGAGTGCATCTTTGGGCAAAAGGATTTGAACATATGGTTCCTAAAAAATATGCTGTACAAGGTATTCCAAGCTATTTTCTGATTGACAGATCCGGAAAAATGATTAACAGTGCTGCCCCCCGGCCAAGTGATGCTGAAGTGTATGCCGAAATTGAAAAGGCATTAGCAAAATAACATTCCTTCTTTTAGGGAGTAGTGAGATGCTATCAAACGGGTTATTTCAAATCGTTTGATCACAACATCCATCAGGATGGTTGCTACGACAATCATCTCTACCCTGAAATCAGCCATCCCATGCAATGCAGCACGTTCATTAGCGTTACGGGCGGTTATGAGCGATACAAATTCGTTAAAATCATCTATGGAAATTTCCTGCGCGTGTTCACTTAAAGCAGGAACCTCTTTATGCAAGTCTTTTTGCAATACTTCTACTAATGTTTCAAAGGAACCTGCCGATCCAATCAATATTTCAGCAGGGAATTTCAATAATGCATCACGCACCAGTTTAATATTGTGAACGAGGTAAGATTGCAGTGCAACGATATCTTCATCAGTCATCGGATCCGTCTTGTGAAAACGTTCAATCAATCTAGCCGCACCAAGCGGGTAACTATGTTTCCAGAGGATGATGTCTTTTCGTCCGATAATGAATTCCACACTTCCACCGCCAATATCCATCACCAGCACATTTTCATCTGGCAACTCAAATGAATGCTGGATACCTCTGTAAATAAGCTCCGCTTCATAATCTCCTGAAATGGATTCAATAGTAATTTGATACAAACGTTTTGCTTCTTCCATAAAAGTAATACCATTGGAAGCATCACGGATGGCTGATGTTCCAAATGCGGTAATTTCATGAATACCAAATTCGTTAAGCGCTGTTCTAAATTCCTTGAGCGCGTTCATACCTCTTTCGTATGCAGCCGGTGCAATGTATTGTTCATTGATACCACCTTCACCTATTTTAACCGGTATCTGAATTTTACGGTGTTCGATGATAAATCCATTGAGGACTTCAGCTATCAGCAAGTGAAATGTATTGGTACCTAAATCAATGATGGCTTTCAAGACGGGCTCATTTTATAGGTTAAAATTACAACTTTCTGTGCGCTTTACGCTCATTACTGAGCATATATTACAGAGACGTGATTAAGTGGTTTGAGTCCAACAACTTAAAACAAATCCAATACCGGACTGTTTAAAGCTAATGAACAACAAGGGACGTAAAGAGTTATAGATAAAACAAGAGCATGTGGGCAGGGATTGATTTTGGCAGTAAAACCGCAGGAACAACAGTGATTTGTTTCGGTAACAACCAAACACAATTGGATATTATCGGAACAGCGCAGAAACAGGATGCGGATCACTTTCTGTTATCTATACTTTCTGGCATACAACCGGAGTTCGCAACCATTGATGCCCCACTAACATTACCGTTTGTGTATACCTATCCCGAAAGGGGAACCGATTATTTTTACCGTACAGTTGACAAGGAGTTAAAGGCCATGTCGCCAATGGTTTTGGGTGCACTCACGGCACGGGCCATCCAACTCAAGCATGAATGTGCTGTAATAAAAGTACCGCTGTTTGAAACCTTACCTGCGGCCTTTGTGAAGCAGTTTGGATTGGAAACACATTACAATAAGAAAGAGCCGAAACAACTCATTCCTTTTATAGCGGAACTGCTCAAATTTTTTCCAGCCAACGTTAAGTTGAAACAATTACCTACCTGGCATCATGTGGATGCTTTGATAGCATGGATAACCAGTTACCGCATGGCCCATGATAAGCAATTGACATTTGGTGACGATGAAGGACAGATTTTTATCTGATCTTCTTATCTTAGCGGCAGGAAAAGGTAGATTCTTCTGGTTAATGAAGAACCATCCATCCGTTCGATACCAATTAAAGAATCAATTATACATGAAATCAATTTTATGGGTAGCATTAGGTGGCGCCATCGGATCGTTGCTTCGATACGCAGTTGCGCTGTGGCTTAAGCCGGAACCATCACTTGCTTTTCCCATTCATACATTACTGGTAAATGTGCTGGGTTGTTTGGTGATTGGTTTTGTGTTTTCATTTTTGCTGACAGTACCCAACGAGCAGTATTACCGTTTATTTATCATTACAGGTATTTTGGGAGGTTTTACAACGTTTTCCAGTTTTGGATTGGAGTCGTTTTATTTGTTTCAAAATAACGAATTTTTAAAAGCCGGCAGTTATATCTTGTTAAGTAATATGCTTGGATTGGCAGCTGTTTGGGCAGGGTACAGCGTTCATAAATTAATAGTGTAATGGAAGGTGTAGTTGTTAAATCGACAGGAAGTTGGTACAGTGTAAGAGTGGCACGCGGGGAGCATATTCAGTGTCGTATCAAAGGAAAGTTCAGGATGGATGGCATTAAACATACCAACCCAATTTCGGTAGGAGATATAGTAGATTTTGAAATGGAAGAAGGCAGGGAAGAAGGGGTGATTCACAAAATACATGATCGTAAAAATTATATCATCCGCAAAGCAAGCAATCTCTCTAAACAAACACATATTCTTGCCTCAAATCTGGATCAGGCTGTGATTGTTGCTTCATTGGTTCAGCCGGCAACTTCACTGGGTTTTATCGATCGTTTTTTAGCCACGGCAGAGGCTTATCATGTGCCGGCTATCATTGTGTTTAACAAAAGTGATTTATATGGTGACGCTCTGAAAGAAATACTTGATGATACCATCAGTATTTATCACAATATCGGCTATAAAGTATTGTTATGTTCCGCCACCGAAAAGGTGCAAATAGAAGAGCTGAGAACATTGCTGAAGGATAAAACCACTTTGTTCATGGGACATTCAGGAGTTGGAAAATCTACTTTGCTCAATGCTGTTGAGTCGAATCTTGATTTAAAAACTGGTGAGATTTCCAGTTACTCTAACAAAGGAAAACATACCACAACGTTTGCCGAAATGTTTGATTTGTCATTCGGAGGAAACATTATTGACACCCCGGGTATTAAAGAGTTAGGGGTGGTGGATTTTGACAAGCGACTGGTATCTCACTATTTTCGAGAGATGAAAGTGCTGGTAGGACAATGTAAATTTAATGACTGTCAGCATGTGAATGAACCCGGTTGTATGGTCATCAAGGCGGTAATGGAAGGTCGCATCCGCGAAGAGCGTTATGCCAGTTATTTAAGCATTCTAAACAACGAAGATATTTTTCAGTAATGCGTGCAGTTATTCAACGTGTAAGTGAAGCATCAGTAACCATTTATGAAAATGTGAATGGCAAGATTGGCATAGGCCTTATGGTATTGTTAGGCATAGAAGAGGCAGATACATTGGAAGATATTGAATGGCTCAGTAGTAAAATAGTGAACCTGCGCATTTTTAATGATGCTATAGGAGTAATGAATGTATCAACAAAAGAGTATGGTGCGGAGATTCTACTCATTAGTCAATTTACCTTACATGCTTCCACTAAGAAGGGCAATCGCCCATCCTACATCAAAGCAGCGCGCCCAGAGGTGGCTATCCCGTTGTATGAACGTATGATTCAACAATTGCGAGCTGACTTAGGTAAACCCATTCAAACAGGTGTTTTTGGAGCGGATATGAAAGTTGCCTTGGTGAATGATGGTCCCGTGACGATTGTGATGGATTCGAAGAATAGGGAATAGAAATAAGATTTTGTATGTTTGGACATAGTATCAAATAGTTCTCGTTCCAACTTGTCGTTGAGGATGAGTTGATACGTTTATTCGAACGTAAATCCACTAAAAATTATATGATCATTGGGCTTCTCTGGAGTATATTAACCGTCCTCACCATCCTTCTTTTCGGATTAATTATTAACAGTGTATTTCTCAAAGAAAAGGATACATACCGGATTTTCATTGTCGGAATCATCGGTTATAATGCTCTTTGCAGTCTGTTACATTTTTTCATTCCATTAACTTATGTTGTACTGATCTCTACATTATTGATTTCTGCATTGATCGTATGGATACAGTTCAAAAAAAGTGAACCGATGCAATTTTCCGGGAAATGGAAGTTTGTTTTAACCATTGCCCTGATTATAGTATTCGCCTTTTATATGATAGGCCGCGTAGCACATTGGGATGCTTATTTATATTACAATCAAACGATAAGATGGTTTCAACACTATCCATTGATCAAAGGTATAGCGAACTTATATCCAAAAATAGGCTTCAACTTTAATTCATTTACGTTAATTGCCACTACTGTATTACCACACAAACCCGCCTTTTATGTATTCAACTATATCTTGTTGCTGTTTTTAGTTTCTTACATTCTTGATAAACTCATTCTTGGGAAAGACAAGTATGCCGCCTTATGTGGTAGTATCTTTCTGGTGTTAAGTATTGCATTTCTCAAAGTAAATATATCCGGCCCCGCTCCTGATTTCACCATTTACATTTTAACAGCATACCTGGCAATTGAGCTATTTCTGGAGAAAGAACTGACTCCCCGTCAGTCGCGTTTTTTTATATTAATAGCATTATATCTCATGACTGTTAAGCTCTCTATTTTTCCTGTAAGCTTAATTGTATTTTACCTCTTCCGTAAATCATTCATCAAAGAATTTAAATTCATCATTGGCGCAGGCGTTTTTATTCCGGGAGTTTGGCTCGTTCGCGGAATACTCATGACCGGCCAAATAATTTATCCCTTTCCTGCTTTCTATTCCAATTTACTATCATGGTCTGTAGATCAAAAACAAGTTATGATAGAGTATTTATCCATTATAGGATCGGGCCGATCTCCAAAGATAAACTTATTGCAGAGTGCAAATGAGTCTTTTGCAGAATGGTTTCCAAACTGGTTTAAGTTACAGTGGAGCGGTAGAGTTCACATCATCGGAGATACGGGAATGATTCAAATAAATCTTATCCATTTTGTAATGTATCTTACGGTATTAGTTGTCATTATTGTTGTAAGCATATATAAACGAAAACGCTTATTTGAAGGACTCAAAAACATGCAGGTGAGATGGATTGCCGGACTTGTTCTATCATTATCCTACTGGCTTTTTACTGCACCCGATTTCAGGTATGTGGCGGCTATATTTTATGCCCTGTTTCTCTTTGTTCATTTGTTATTTTATAAACACATACAGAATAGGGTTTACCGAATCACCGTTACATCAATATTGGTAATAGCACTTTTCATGCGGGTTTCAGGCTTGGTCTATACTTTTGTGTACC
>JAZKGH010000111.1:0-4469 GCA_040386055.1 Bacteroidota bacterium | reverse complement strand
CGTTACTCAACTGAAACACTCTCTTTTTAATGGGTGCACCCGAAGTTCCTGGAAACGACTGATCCAGAATGCACAGCTTATTTCCTTTAAAACACATGGAGTCTTCAGACGTGATGGTATACTTCACCACCGGATTGGTAAACACACGAATGCGTTGGCCTGTTACGGTACATGAATCTCCTCCTGAAAAAGTAATCTTTACGGTAGGAAAATAGGTACCCGCTGTAGTGTATGTATGACTAGGACTGGATGTAGATGCTGTAAATCCGTCACCAAAACTCCAGTCATATTTAGTAGGTGTACCTCCTGTTGTATTTACCGTAAAAGGAGCAGTGGCGCCTTCACATAAAATGGTATCCGTAACCACAATAGTACAGGTTTGCCCCACAGCAGTTGAATACCTGAAGAATCCTAACAACACTAATAAGAAAACCAAATGGGGCTGGCGCATGTACCGAATATTATTAAACAGACAATATAATTGAAAAAATGGTGGCATGGAGTTAAATTTTTCTTAACCAATTTAGCTCTTGTGACCCACCAACATAGGCAGACCTCCCTATACCCAATAAGGATGCATGCAGATAAGTTGATTAGGTAATTACGTGATTGAGAAATGAGGATATTAAGGAGTAAAGTTGTTGACTGAGTAAAGTCGAAGGCAACTTCGTTTGGTATTCAGTTCATAGTTGATAAATCACAGTTCATGGTGTTAATTGGAAAATGTGATACTGATTCCCGATAGTTATCGGGATTTTTTCTAACATCTAACTTCCATCCTCTTTAATCCGAAATCTCAAATCCGGAATCCGATATAAATTACCTGATGAGTGTAATCGTTCCATGAACTGTATTCGGTTTTGATTCGGTGATTAGTTTATAGGTAAAAATAAAATAGTACGTTCCTGCTGCACATTTGGTTCCTTCATTGTGGTCCTTTCCATTCCAGTTGATGCCGTCATTCTGAATACCGTCCTTATCACTTTTAAATACTTCTGTTCCCCAGCGATTGTATATCTGTAGCTCATATACAGTAAAACCATCAATGTCTATATCAAAGGCATCGTTCTTATTGTCGTTGTTATCGGGTGTAAATACATTTGGAATGATCACATGTGCATTCACAATGCGCACAGCTTTGCATATCGAATCCCAGCAATCCTCTTCATTAAATGAAGTTAAACAGATAACGTATGTCCCTGTATCTGTTCCATACTTAAAAGCTCCGTTCAACACGTTTGAAATATTGCCTGCTCCTACTGCAGGTTTTCCAAAATTCCATTCGTAGCGCACAGCACCCGCTGATGTATTGTTAAACACAAATGCGGGTGTATTGCTGCTGTCAATTTCAAAATCTGCTTTTACATCTGTGACCACAATGTTTTTTTGAACCGTATCAACACATTCCACACCCGAACTGTTTATGGGAATAAGAGTAAACAAATACGTTCCGGCCATTGCAAAAACATGTTGTGTAACAGTGTCCGGTCGTTGTGTGTGAAGTGTATCTTCATCACCATAAATCCATGTTAGGTCTTTATACAGCGAATCACCTATGGCCGTTAATTGTAATTCTTCAAATACACAAATAGTGTCTTTGAATACAACATCCATAGGAGGTGTTGGCAACACATATACCTTGCGTTCCGGAAGGTTGGTGAGCGGATCCGGAAAAAAAGAATTGCAAATAATGGTATTACCGGTGGTTGGGTTAAATACATTTTCCGTTCCCAATACTTTCACACTATACACTCCCGCTTTTAAGTAAGTAAAGGAAACAGAATTATCATTGGTAGTAGTGAAGGTTTGGTTGGCCGGATCTCCAAAATACCAGGTCCATGTTTGGAGTGGCTTTCCTGTAGTATTGATGAACGTTGTTTGAAAAGGCTCACACCCTATGGTATCTGCAATAATGAAGGATGGTTTAGGCCCTTTGAGTTCAATGTTCGCTTGTGCTGTATCCTTGCACCCCCATTCCGTAATGGCCGTTAAGGTGATCGTAAAATTTCCGTTCGCTGCAAAATTATGGGCCGGGTCTTTTAACAGACTCTCTGTTGTGCCATCACCAAAATTCCAGTTATAAATGATAACACTGTCCAGCACCGAAGGTGTTGTTGTTCCAAAAGTATCAATCACAATTGATGCATCTTTGAACTGCACAATTTGTGGTGCACACAAATACGAAGATTGCAACAAACTGATTTTGGGTTTTAAATCTGTAATGCGTAAAAAATCCGTGCGCACCATAGTATCCAAACAACCTGTACTATCCTGAACCACCATGGTAATGGTATAGGTACCCGGTTTATCGTATTTGATGTATGGCTTCGATCCCATGTAGGAAAAGCCTTTTCCATCGCCTATATCCCACCATATCTTTTCTTTGTTGGCAGCGGCCCTTGCGGGCATTTTCCAGTATAGTACGGGATTAAGCAAATCAAAATAATTAGGGTCATAATATTGAATCCGTTCTTCCAACCGTATCGAATCTTTAACACAGCTTATTCGTTTGGCAGCATCAAAGTTTTTGTAAAACCCGATGCCTATACTCATAGTATTGGATACGGCACACCCGAATTGATTGGCAAACGTTGCCCCGATGCTAAAGACTCCGGGACGATAAAAAAACAATCGTTGTGAGGATATAATGGTATCATTTAACCCGAAATACTGTACCACGGTATCGGCAAAGTTGTATACGGTTCGGAGGGGTAAGGCTGTATATTCTGCAGAATCTTCGGGGTAGTAAGAAAACGGTATATGATTCCATCTGGCAACACTCATATCATATTGAATGGAATCATTGGGAATAAGCCTGACGGAATAGGGTTTGCAATAACGTTCATAACGAAAGTCAAAATTAACGTCAATAGGCAACAGCCGTAACTTATGATGGTACCATGCCGTATCATAACAATCATTCCCGTTTTTATCCTGCCCGTTTTTAATGATTAACCCCACTGTAACATATCCGCTGGTGTCGCAGGTGGATGTATATACATATTCGTACGTACGTTTATTGACCTCATCTGCAACAATCCAATTATCCTTACCGCATGCTGAATCAAGATTGAGCCAGGCTTTTTCATACCGGCATTCAGGTAATACTTCCTGAAAATCAAAAAACACCTGACCAAATAAACATTGCCCCAAAGTGACCAACCCTCTGCGTGGCGGAATAGCACTCGGATCAGCATGCGCATTGGGGTTAGTGAGCGATAATGTAAGCGAATCAACATTGTCACATCCTGTGAGCGAATCTTTAATGTATAATGATGTTGTATAACATCCCTCTTTTCCGGGTGTGTAAATATGCTTAACCTCCATTGAGTCATGGGAAAAATTACAGTTCATCCCGATATTGATTCCTTTTCGGGTATCGGTGGTACAAGGCGGAGCATAAGCATCTCCAAAATCCCAAAGATGATACATACCACCATTGCCATTCAAACAGGTTAAATAGGGAACAGGTGTTTTGTAATAGATAGTATCAAAAATTTCACATTGCGCAAGATGCTTAATTCTGGTGAGTGAATCCACCGGATTGTGAATGATTGTTTTCGGCCCCAATACAGTGATCAACGTATCGGTTTCAACCTCACAATCCTCAAACGTAACCTTTAAATTAACCCTGTATATTCCACAAGTGGGTAACCTAAAGGTGTCGGTAACCACGCGGTCATTAAAGGCATAAAGCAGATTATTGGCAGCATCATAAATCTTCCAGTATTGCTTCCCTAGCGGATTGTAAGCCGCAACCAAAAATTGATTTCCTGCATAACATTGTTTCAGGGGCAACATGGCATAAATGAGAGAGTCGGGTAAAATACCGCTCACCACCTTGGGTGAATTAACAGTGTCGGGACAATTAAAATGATCCCATACAAACAATGCAGGAAAATAAGGTCCCGGACTTGCATATACATGCGTGAGGCCGGACCAATGTGTACTGTCTTTTGATCCATCCTTAAAATCCCAATAGTATCTTGCAAGACCACTAAGTGGTGTGATGCTCTCATTCAAAAAGTCCGTGATAATATCCCCACACGTTAACGGGAAATCAATTTGAAAGTCAATATTGATTTTAGGGAACAACCGCACCGAATCTGTTTTGACCAAACGGCTCACACAACCATTGGTATCCGATACTTCCAGCACCAGTGAGTACAAATGTCCTGTTGTATCTGCCGTATTATGATAACACAGCTGAGGCGTGTAAGGCACCGAATCAATCTGCAAGTATCCGTTGCTTAGCTGAAAGATCCTTTTTTTAATAGGTGCATTGGAAGTGCCCGGAAACGACTGATCCAGAATGCACAATTGATTACCTTTAAAACAAAGTGAATCATCACTGGTAATGGTAAACCGGGCATTGGGTTTGGCAAACACGCGCATTTGGTTGCCGTTCACAGTGCAAGTCGCTCCTCCTACAAATGTAACTTTCACAGTAGGTATGTAATCTCCGGGAG
>JAZKGH010000110.1:0-9258 GCA_040386055.1 Bacteroidota bacterium | reverse complement strand
ATGATGCCGGTGATGGATGGAATTGAGGCTTGCAAAATTATGAAGTCGGATTCCAGTTTTGATAAAACATTCATTGTATTTTTAACAGCCCGTTCGGAGGAATACTCTGAAATAGCAGGGTTTAATGCCGGTGCCGATGATTATATCGCAAAACCAATCAAGCCGCGCGTACTAATTAGCCGTATCAGTGCTATTCTCCGAAGAAAGAACAGAGATTAGAAGCAAAGTTAACTGTGGGTGATTTGATTGTTGACAGAGAAACCTTTTTGGTGTATCGTGGAGAGCAAAAAATTCAGTTGGCCCGTAAAGAATTTGAATTATTGTTTTTATTGGCAGGGAAGCCGGGCAAAGTATTTACACGCGAATTTATTCTGGAAAAAGTATGGGGTGATGAAGTGTTGGTAGTGGATAGAACTATTGATGTTCATATTCGTAAACTCCGTGAGAAATTAGGAGACGCATATATCGGAACTGTTAAAGGTGTAGGGTACAAATTTGAAGTATGATTAGAAACCCCAAACCGGTTACCATTGCATTGATTATTGCCACTCTACTGTCGCTGTTTGTGATGGTTATCACCTGGGCAGTTAATGGGTTTAATATTGAATCAGCAGCCGTTGCCGGATTACTTACATTACTTTTTTCTTTTGGGTTGTTCTTTTATGCCCTTGAGTTTTTTATATACAAAAAAATCAAACTCATTTATAAAACCATTCACAGTTTAAAAACTCAAAAGTACGATGCCAAGCTAAGTAACTTCGATTGGAAGACAGACCCGATTATGAATATGAACAAGGAAGTAATCAGCTGGGCCCTCGACCAAAAGGAGGCAATGGATGAGTTGAAAAAATTAGCTGAGTTCAGAAAGGAATTTTTAGGTAATGTTTCGCATGAGTTAAAAACACCCATTTTTAATATTCAGGGGTATATTCATACGTTGATTGATGGCGCCATTGATGACCCTCAGGTAAATATTCGTTTTTTGGAAAAGGCCGCCAAAAGTGCCGACAGACTCTCGGATTTGGTAGCCGATTTATTAGCCATTTCACAATTGGAATCGGGTGAATTGATCATGGAACCCGAACGTTTTGATGTGAATGCATTACTCAAAGATATATATGAGCAATTGGAAGTGCGTGCCAAAGAAAGAACCATTTCATTGATCATTAAAGAAGGATGCAATAAACCCTTTTATGTATTGGCCGATCGTTACCGCATTCGTCAGGTGCTGGTGAATCTGGTGTTAAACTCCATTAAATATGGTAACGAAAATGGGATTACCACAGCAGCTTATTATGATATGGATGAAAATATTCTCATCGAAATTGGCGATAACGGAGATGGAATAGATCAGGAACATTTACCCCGCATTTTCGAACGTTTTTACCGCGTAGATAAAAGCCGTGCACGTGAAAGTGGTCCGGGAGGCACCGGCTTAGGACTGGCCATTGTTAAACATATTATTGAAGCACACAATCAATCCATTAATGTAAGGAGCCAGGTAGGGCAGGGAACCACATTTGGGTTTACCCTCAAAAAAGCAACGGGTAATTAATCACTCCGTTTTTTATTGAAACGAATTGCAATAAAGTGTAAACGAAAGAAATGTTTGAGGGCTAATTGTACTGTTGATAGTATCAGCGTTACCAATTCAAAGGCCAATAATGATGTAATAAATACCGAAAATTCTATAACAGCCACAGATGAGATAAAGCTGAAGTTTGAATATGTTTAGAACAGTCTGAACATTCATTCAAATAACTCATGAAAACATTTAAAAAGGTCACATTCGCTTTTATTATATTAATAATTGCAATAACATCATTCTCTTCTTGTAAAAAAGGAACGGATGATCCAGTTATTTCACTCAAAACAAGAAAAGACAGAATTACTAATACATGGTATTTAGTTAAGTACGAAAAAAATGGTGTCAATCAGGACACCTCCGGTTCTTCATATGTATATTCAATAGCAAGTAATGGAACCTTAACGCGTACCGTTCAGGGTGTAATTTTCGGCTTCCCTACAAGAACAGTTACAAATGGCACCTGGACATTTTTGAATGATGACGAGGATATTCAAATAACCATTGATAGTAAAGCTGTTGTTTATGGCATTCAACGTTTAGCTACAAAGGAATTATGGTTAAAGGAAATTGTTGGAACGGATACGTACATCTATTATTTTAATGGCAATTGATCTTAAGATGCATCGTCACTAATTAATGCAAAAGCCGCTACTCATTCTCAATATGAGTAGCGGCTTTTTTTAGAACGTCTTAGGTAACAATATCTATATCATAAGGAAAGACATGATAATGGTCTCAGGATACTAAAAAATGTTCAGTTGTTAGAACTCTTTATTTTTTATGAAATCTTTCGTTGCAAACCGGACCAACTGCCACCATTATATACATTAAGATATCCTTTAGATGTAAGAATGTTCTTGGCCACACCGCTACGCATACCCGATGCACAGCAGGTAATAATGGTTTTGTTTTTGTCCTTCAACTTTCCAAGGTTTTCTTCTAAGGAATCTAATGGAATATGAATAGCCCCATCAATATGCCCGCTAGCATATTCGCTTTTGCTGCGCACATCTATAATTATAGCGCCTTCTTTAGTTAATTGGGCATAATCTATTTTGGGTCCTAAACCCAATAATTTTTTCAGTAATTGTATCATAAAAATCCCTGTTATACTGTACAAATGTAGTTAACAAGGTAATGTTTAAATTATGATCCGCATCAGCTAAACACTGCTACAAATATGATTGCAAGCAATAGCATTCTGAATGTAATCATTGGCCAGGAAAAGGTAATAGCTTTCATAGTGATGGTATTTATACTAGTCTATACGAAACAATCATGCCGTTCAGTTTAGCTGTTTTGTCTGTTTTTAGTCATGCAAAATGAGTCGATTGATAATCAGGCGTTAAAATTTACTTAACGGTAACATATCTTCATTATTTTAGCTGCATGAAACGTATAACCTTATGCATTGCCCTGTTGCTGGGAACCGTTAATGGATTTACCTGGGGCTTCTTCGGACACAAAATGGTGAACCGATTAGCTGTATTTACATTACCCGAAAAACTTTTGCTGTTTTACAAAACCAACCTGGAGTTTATTACCGAACACTCTGTTGATCCTGACAAAAGAAGGTATTCAGTACCCGAAGAAGCTTGCCGTCATTATGTGGATCTCGATCATTATGAAACTATCTCACCTATTGACACTGTTCCCAAATATTGGAAGGATGCAGTGGCCAAGTATACAGAAGATACATTGAATGCATATGGAATTGTACCCTGGCATATCAATACCATGAAGTACAGACTAACAGAAGCATTTAAAGAGAAAGATGTAGATAAGATACTTAAGGCTTCTGCCGATATCGGGCATTATATTGCTGATGCGCATGTGCCCTTGCATGCAACCGAAAACTATAATGGACAACTAACCGGACAAACAGGTATTCACGGTTTTTGGGAATCACGCTTACCTGAATTGTTTAGTGAAAATTACGACTTTTTTGTGGGTAGGGCATATTACGTAAACGATGTATTGGGGATGGCCTGGAAGGCAAGCGCTGGAAGTTTTATGGCAAAAGATTCAGTGCTTGATTTTGAACGTAAACTTAATGCAACATTCCCAACCGATCAAAAGTATACCCTCGAGCAAAAGGGACAAACACAGGTGAAAATTTATTCCAAAGAATATGCAAAAGCATATCATCAAATGCTCGGCAATCAGGTGGAACGTAGAATGCGCGCGAGCATTCTGGCTGTTGGGTGCATTTGGTATACCTGTTGGGTAGATGCCGGACAACCTGATTTAACAGGAATCAAACCCCAAAAGATGAATACTGAAGAACGGAAAAAGGCCATTGAAGAAGAACAAAAATTACTGCAAGACCGGAAAATGCTGGGCAGAAGCGAACAGTAAAGGAAATTGAGAATTGCGAATGACGAATTGGGAATTAAGAGATTAGGGGATTAGGGAATAGGGGACGTGAATATCAACTGCTGCTAGGTTTCGACTCTGGTCAACTACCGGAATGAAACATCTCAAGATATTAATGCTCAATAGCGGTGGTTGAGCGGAGTCGAAACCACATTCTTTCAACTATCCGGCAACTCGTATCTAGTATACGGTATCCAGGGTCGAGGCTCGAGCATGGCCATTCCGTCCTAAATGCAAAAATCTGAGCTAGAGTCTTTCCCAAACTGTGTATAACTTGTGTTTAAATGCAGCGCCCGCGCCTATATTTTCGTAACCATATAGCAGAAATAATATTCAAATGAAATTCATAGTAAACAGTACCACTTTATTGAAGCACCTTTCCATGATTGATGGAGTTGTGGTGTCGAAGCCAATCATTCCTATTTTGAACAATTTTTTGTTTGATATTAAGGATGGTGAGTTGAAGATTTCGTCAACCGATTTGGAAACCACCATGACTACAGTAATTAAAGTGGATGCTAAAGAGGATATGTCGATTGCCATTCCTTCGAAAACTACATTGGATTTATTGAAAAGTTTACCCGACCAACCGTTGGCGTTTTCAATCAACCTGGAAAAAGGTGCGGTAGAAATTAAGTACGATGCCGGTCGCTTTAAATTGACAGCTCAAAAAGGAGACGAGTTTCCGAAAAATCCTACAGTGGATGGTGGACAAAAATTCACAATTCCGGCTAAAGTACTGCAAAAAGCAATCAGCAAAACAGTATTTGCAACCAGTAGCGATGAGTTACGTTTAAACTTAACAGGAGTATTTGTTCAGTTAACACCGGGTGATATTACATTTGTAGCAACAGATGCTAACCGCTTGGTTCGCTTCAATCGCTCAGATATCAAGCCAGGAGTAGAAGATGCCTTCATTCTCCCTAAGAAAGCGCTAAACTTATTGAAATCGTCATTGCCAAATGATGATACTGAAGTAACAATCGATTTTAATAAATCAAATGCACATTTTACTTTTGGAGATGTAACATTGGTTTGTCGTTTAATTGACGAAAAATACCCGGATTATAAAGCGGTTATTCCATTGGAAAATCCGAACAAACTAGTAATGGATCGTAATGAGTTTGCGATGTCGGTTAAACGCGTATCTATCACTTCAAATAAAACCACTCACCAAATTCGTCTGAAATTAGCGGGAAGCGAATTGACTGTTTCAGCTGAGGATATCGACTTTGAAAATGAAGCACAGGAAAAATTGAAATGTCAATACGAAGGTGAAGACATGGAAATAGGATTTAACTCAAAATACCTTGCTGAAATGATTAATGCTGCAGATGGAACGGAAGTAAGACTGGAAATGAGTCAACCGAATCGTGCCGGTGTATTATTACCGGGAACAGCAGAAGACAATGAAAGCATTCTCATGCTGGTAATGCCAATGATGTTGAATAGCTACTAATAGCTCAAACGAAAAATAGAGATCCCAATTGTCTTCTTGATGATTGGGATTTTTTTATGCTTATATCTTTACTTAAAGGTAACAAAAAAGCTGAACCCTTATGAGTTCAGCTTTCGAAATATGTTATGATGCGTTTATTTTTTGCAGAGTGTTTTTAAATCAATCTCACCACCTTTGAATACATTGAAGTCAACACCACCTCTGATACCATTAATTTTAGCCCTGTCAGTATGTTGCCAGAAATGCCATTTAGATGTTTTTTGGTTCAAATCAGGTGTTTTGTAATGTGCAATCCACAATGGATATTTCTTAAACTCTTCTCCTGTAAGGTATGATTTGTAAAAGCCCCAGTTTGTGTAAATAATAGGTTTCATTCCATAGTGCTTTTCAGCCAGAACCAACCACTTTTTTAAGTTTTTGCGCAAGCGAGCCGGAGGGCAACTTCCTTTTAATTCAATATCTAATACTGGGGGCAGGTCTCCTTTTTCCAATTTTGGAATTTGGCGAACAAACAATTTCATCTGCTCTTCGGCAGTAAGGTGCGGACGGTAAAAATGGTAAGCTCCACGCATGATACCGGCTTCTTTAGCAGCTTTCCAGTTGTCTTTAAAGTATTCGTCAACTACGGTTCTTCCTTCAGAAGCCTTAATAAAGGCAAATCTGATGGAAATATCATTATGATTCAGTTTGCTCACTGCGTCCCAGTCGATGCTGCGTTGGTGACGTGATACATCAATTCCATGTACTTCATAGTCTCCCGGAATTTCTACCCCGAATGAAGGGTAGGAAGGAGATGCACTGATGTTAACAGCATTACTATTTCCAGTTACTTTCTCGGCAACCAAAAGAGTTGCTCCTGCAAGAGCAAGACCACTTATGGAAAGAAAGGCTATATGTTTAATTTTCATCATATGTTTACGATAGGATATTCAAATCGCAATTTAGTTATTACAAATGTAAGTAATGTTTATAATATGTGTATAATTATGCACACTTAACGCTGTGATTCTATAAAATTATACGTTTAGGTTTTTTCCTTTCAGAATCAGTGTTTAAGGGCGTTCAGCAGAAAAAGTTGAAACAATAGTGTGTTAAAATAAAAATTATTCTTATTTTTGCACCCCATTCTAGCATAGGAATTACAATTCCTATGTCAGATGTAATAAATATGGCGGGGTAGCTCAGATGGTTAGAGCACAGGATTCATAACCCTGAGGTCGGCAGTTCGATTCTGCTCCCCGCTACCAAAGCAGAGTATGACAATGAAAGCGGCTGAATGCCGCTTTTTTGCTGCCCCAAATCAATGATGTTTGAAATCTCACCTCTACAGGAAAAGAGAGCCCCAAAGACAAAACTACAATTGCATTTTTCGAAGGAGACAAAAGTTATCCTGATAAAAAACAGGTCTGTCGATAAAAAAAGGAGCATACCTGATGTATGCTCCTTTTTGATCAAAGTTGTCTGGGAAAAATCATCACTGTTTATCCTGCCTCATCACCATCAGCTTCCGGGTGATCTCCTGCCCATTGTATTTCAGGCGGATGAAATACATGCCGTCTGGCAGATCAGCAGTGGGTATGCTGTACTCATTGTTCCCTTTAGAAAATGTTTTAGTAACAAGCGTTGCCGGCCCAAAATAGGATCAACAGTTTTTTCATAGAAGTGTTCTTTTGTTTACACTTCAAAGTTTGACAGAAAAAGCCTGGATCAGGGGACTATTACAAATCCGGCACGAGCGGGTTAAAATCCGGTATGCCTGGACAGAGATGCTGCATGGATGAGATGAACTTACCCGTTCAGCAGCCTTGTCAGTTCTTCCTTGTTTGCCCTGCTCACTTCCACTCTGTTGCCATTGCTCATCACAAGGTAGGTTCCTTCATTCTTTTTGAGCTGCTGTACTTTGGAAAGGTTGATGATGTATGACTGATGGCATCTGAAAAAAGCATAAGGGGCCAATAAAGTCTCGAAGTATTTAATATTCTTGCTCACTACCGACTTCCCGTTTTCTCCATAATACACCGTAGTGTAATTGCCTTCCCCGTTGAGGTGAATGATGTCCCTGATCTTTACATACGTATACCCGTTAAGATCGGGAAGCGGCAGGGTCGGGTCGTCTTCCATGAGCTTATGTTCAGGTTCACGGGCCAGATCAAGCGTGGTGCGGAGCTCATCAACGTCAATGGGTTTGAGCAGGTAATCATGCGCTTTAGTTTTCAACGCCTTAATCGCAAAGCTGCTGCTTGCTGTAGTGAATACCACTTTGAAAAAACGGTCGGGAAATGCATCTAAAAGTTCAAAGCCTGTGCCTCCAGGCATGTCTATATCAAGCAGGATCAGGTCCGGCCGCATTTTATTGATCACGCGGATGCCTTCAAGAGCAGACGAAGCAGTACCCACCACTTCAGCGCCAATAGTAAATTCAAGGATCAATGTACAAAGCGCACTTACCGCATCAGGTTCATCATCAATCACAACAACACGGAGGAGGAGGTTTTTAGTTTCAGGCATGTTTTGTCAAATATAAAAATTTCATTCGGGTGTTACAATCGGGTACTACTTTTTCATGATCGTCACATAGCATACCTCTTCCGAAATCATAAATCCGCATGCTGCATTTTTTTACTTTTCCTCTTTCTTCAGTTTCTTTTATACGGAATATGAAATGTAACATGGGTACCTTTTTTTTCTTCTGCTTTGCGGTCTGTAATCCCGAAAAAATAAACAGTTGCTGTTTCTGCACATAGCAGTTTCAGTCGTTCCAGAGTAATATTCATACCGTGGCTGCGCTGGCTGTATTCCGCACCTGCCTGCCCGAGACCAATCCCATTATCCGTGACGGAACACAGCAGTTGGGTGTCCTTCCATACCAGCTTCACAGTGATCTGTCCCTGCCTGTTTTCAAGCTTAGCCACCCCATGCAGGATTGCATTTTCGATAAAGGGCTGAATCAGCATGGACGGAATGAGGATGTCACTAAGCTGCTCATCCGGAACATCTACCTGGTAGATGAACTTATCCTTGAATCGCATCTTTTCCAGCTCCAGGTAATTTTCCAGGAGGTTCATTTCCTCGGCCGGTGAGATCCATTTCATGCGCGCGTGGTCCAGGCTGCTGCGCATCAGCTTGCTGAAACGTCCAAGGTATTTGATAGCATTGCTTTTATCCTCCTGCAAAATAAAATTTTGGATACTGTTGAGCGCATTAAACAGGAAATGCGGATTGATCTGTGCAGAAAGCGCCTGCTGTTCGTACTGCAGCATTGCTTCCCTTTCCCTGTTCCTTTTTTGCTCAGCCCGAAAACGATACCTGAATATGAGCGCAATGAACATGATGGCCACGGAAATAATGCATGCATAGAACCAGTCGGTCTCCCAAAACGGTAGCGGAATCACAAAATGATAGGCCACCGGAACCGCAGAACGGGTATTGTTTTCATTCAATGCGACCAACTCAAAATGGTAGGTTCCGGGTGAAAGCGAAGGAAACTCTACGAAAGGCTGAGTGATCGTGTGCCATTCATCGTCAAGGCCAGTTAGCCGGTATTGATATTGCAGGTACTGGCCCGAGCGGAAAGCCAGCCCGTTGAAAAGGAAACGGATTCTCCGGTCTTCATGCGTAAAACGGTAGTTGCTATCGATGGGGATCTCCTGTCCACCGTTCACCACGATCCGGTTCAGGAATACCCTTGGCGGAAAGCGGTTGATCCCCTCCATGTTCTCATCGATCCGGATCAGTTTATGCTGTGCGATCACATATATTTTCCCATCCTGGATATGAATCTTACGGATATCGTTATATGGAAAACCGGAAGCCACCGACCAATATCTCAGCTGTG
>JAZKGH010000109.1:3384-3614 GCA_040386055.1 Bacteroidota bacterium | reverse complement strand
CATCTTCTCTAAAGATTTAATCAATACTGGTTTGTTTTTGATGCGTGCCAATTTGATCTTGATGGTTTCAATCTGCGCCTCAATAGCTTTCAGCTCGTTGCCCGATTTTTCCATGTCTTTCACAACCTTCAACAATGCCTCTTGTTGATTTTTCTCTTCTTTGAGTGCAGCCGACTCGGCCTTCAACTCATCCACATTTTTAAAGTCGCGGATAACGATGTTTTTCGAGA
>JAZKGH010000109.1:0-3374 GCA_040386055.1 Bacteroidota bacterium | reverse complement strand
GGAAATTTTATTGATCAGGAGGTTGCCATAGTTTTTCACTTGCATGTCAACACGCGCAACCTGGCTGTTTAAGTTCTCAATTTTATTTTCGATCTGCTGGCTGTTCAACTTCTGCAATTCAGCCATTGTCATGCGGCTTTCAATTTCCTTACGTTGCTGATCGTAGTTGGCCAGTTGCTGGTTCAGAATGTTTACCGGCTCATATGAATCAATTTCCTTGATCTCCTGTTCTTTCTCGGAAAAGAATTGAGACTTGGCATTAATCTCGGCCTCCTTACCACCTATCTTACGGTCGAGCTCCGCCTTTTGCGGAATAAGCTCTTCGTTCATTTCGGTATTTAAGCGACCAATCGCTTTATCTTTATCATGGAACTGAACCTGCAAGTCAGGTAAGGCATTGTTATAGCTTTTATTGAAACCATAATACAGTTCGCTGATGATGCGTGATTTTGCGTTGTATTGACTTACCAATTCGCGGAATTCATCAAACTCATTCTTCACGGATTTGAGGTTGCGGATCTCATTATTCACGCGTTTCAGATCATTGATGTCCTTTTTATTTTTCTGAGAGAAGTTCAACGTTTCATTCTCGCGGTTATCTGCAATGATGAGCGCCTCTTTCAGGTTTTTATTCGTAATGAGTTTGGTGTTGATGAGGTAACGGTAAATACGGGAGAAGTTATTGCTGATCCCTTCACTGCGTACACTATCATCCAACCACACAACCGCATTGTTGCGTTTACCGCGCTGGTATACGAACTGGAATACTTCTCGTTTGTCTTTAAACTGTTCAAGCGCCAATCCCGATGCGGCAATTTTTTCTTTCACCTCTTCAAACTTCAGGAGACGTTTATCATCGCCCACAAAATATTCCTCTTTGTATTCGCTTTCGAAACGATAGTATTCAAGGTTACTTTCATTATCGCGCTTTACGATGATGGAGTAGTAGGACTTTTTAAATACCTCAAATACAATAAAGCTTTGGTTGGCATTGGGGAAATAGTGGTGAATGGTTTCTTTGTCGCCCTTACGGTTACCACTGAACGACATTTTTTGTCCGTCAATGATAAACAGGAAGTTAAGGGCATAGATGAGCGTACTTTTACCAATATTATTGGGTCCTACGAGTTGCAGGGAGTCACAATCATCCAGCCGGAGTTCGGCCTTTCCATAAACCTTAGAGTTGAGTACAATTAATCTGGTGAGCATGTAGTATTGCTTAATTAAAGCAGCAAATTAGGTATCCCGTTTCAGCAGTTATCTACCTTTTTTGCACAGTTTAATGCCCGTTTGCCGTTTGCTGTTTGTGGTTCAGATGAATAGCAACTGGAAATAAGGAATTGGGGGTAGAATATGGATTGTTCCGCGGATGAAAAGAAGAAAAAATACTCAGAAAAATTGATTAGAATAACTAACTAACAGACAACCGAAAACGGTAAACCACAAACGGCAAACGGATTCCCGGGAGCAGGATACTTAAATTTAAGTACCTAAAAATAAATACATTATATCTTTTTAGATACACCTTACACCAATGCATAAGAAAACTATGTATTATTGCGTTAGGTATTTAACCCAACTGTATTATGATCTATTCATCGGAACTTATTAAAGGCACACTCAAAACCATTATCCTGAAATTGTTGAAGGAGAACAAACGGATGTATGGTTATGAAATTACCCAAATGGTAAAGGATATGACCAAAGGGAAAATTCAATTAACAGAAGGTGCATTGTATCCATCGTTGCATGCACTGGAAGCTGAAGGTATCATCGTTGCTGAAACAGAATATATCGGTAAGCGTGTGCGCAAGTATTATTCATTGAGTACGGAAGGGAAGGTGCGTACCAAGGAACGTATTACTGAACTGGCCGACTTTATGGAGACGATGAGATTTTTGTTAGACATTCAACCTGCTAAAGGATAAATGTATACGTTAAGTGACCAACAGATTGATTTTATTCTTGATGACATTAGACGTAATGGCATTGAGCTGGAGGACCTGCAGTATAACCTCCTGGATCACGTGTGTTGCATCATTGAACGCGAGCTCGAAGCAAACGGAGACTTCGAGCGCTTCTACCAAAGTACCATTCGTACATTTTACAATGGGCGATTGGCTGAACTGGAAGAAGAAACACACTCTCTGCTCACGTTTAAACATTATTACACTATGAAAAAGTTAATGATAGTCAGCGGCATCTTTTCTGCCGTGGTATTTAGTTTCGGAATCCTCTTTAAGTTTAACCACTGGCCGGGTGCAAGTGCGCTTATTGCAGGAGGAATACTCTCTTTAAGTTTCATCTTTTTGCCTTTATACTTCACTCTTAAAATCCAGGAGAAAAAGGAAACCAAAGATAAAGTCCTTGCCGGTTTAACATCGCTTGTTTGCATTGGAATGAGTCTTTCTGTTTTATTCAAAGTGATGCATTGGCCCGGAGCAAATATGCTTGGCATGGGATCACTGATGGTGTTGGCGTTATTATTTCTCCCTGTGTATTTCATCACAGGCATTCGTAATCCCGATACTAAGATGAATACGATTCTTTCATCAGTATTAATTATTGGTGGTTGCGGATTGTTTCTTACGTTGGTGAGTTCTCCACGAGCTACACGAATCAAAGATGAATTTATTGCATCAAATTTTGTACGCAATGAGTTGATTTTGCAAAGCGAGTTGCGTATGTTGAACCGGATGAAAGCAAAAGATTCAACAGAATCCAATAATCTGGCACACGAAATCATCTCTTTATGTGAAGCGATGAAAGGGCGTATTTTATTAGGGGAAACAGGATGTGCTAACCCTGTTGGAGATAATTCCTGCAAGGCTGATATCAAAATCAGAGATGGTTTAGTGATAGAATATTTTTCGGGAGAACGTTCCCTGCAGCCACAATTAGATATACTTACAACTAAAATAAAACAATACAACCGGCAGTTGGATAAGCATTACCAGCAACAGGTGCTGGAAGAAACTCTTTTATTGTATCGCAATGAAACAACGATCCCGGGTTATCTTGATTGCCTTAGACAAACGGAAATGTTTGTGCTCCAAAACGAGCGTGAACTCTTGGCTGCTCAATAGCTGTATAAAATATTAGCAGCATTATTATTTGTTGTTAATTGGTTTCGCAACCCCAAAGCCCGGCTTCTTTGTTGATGTCCGGGTTTTGTGCATTAGAAGGAAGACCGCTTCGCTGAAAGATTTAAGACCACTTTGCTGAAAGAAGAAAGAGTTGGAGGATGAAGTTAGAAGAAAGAGAAAAGGCTACGTTAGTAAGTGTTTTTGTGGTTCGCTGTGTGCATTTCGCTGTGCGCGCTGCGGTTAACTGAAATATTTCCAGAAAGAAGAAAGACAAATTCACTCGTTTGT
>JAZKGH010000108.1:0-3158 GCA_040386055.1 Bacteroidota bacterium | reverse complement strand
TATCCCTCCTGCTCCACGTGGAGTGCCGCAAGTTGAAGTATCATTTGATATTGATGCCAACGGTATCTTACATGTAAGTGCAAAAGACAAAGGAACAGGGAAAGAACAAAAAATCCGTATCGAAGCATCAAGCGGATTGAGCGATGAAGAAATCAAACGAATGAAAGCAGAGGCGGAAGCTAACGCAGAATCGGATCGCAAAATCAAAGAAGAAGCTGACAAAATCAATGCAGCCGACAGTTTAGTATTCCAAACAGAAAAACAACTGAAAGAATACGGAGATAAAATCCCTGCAGAGAAAAAAGAGCCCATCGAAACAGCAGTAGCTGAGTTGAAAAAAGCTCATGAAAGCAAAGACATCGCAGCTATTGATACTGCAATGGAGGCTTTGAATGCGGCATGGACTGCTGCTTCTGAGGACCTTTATAAAGCAACTCAGGAAGCACAAGGTGGTGAAAATCAGGGTGCTGAAGGTAGTGCAGAAGGGCAAAATGAACAAAAAGTTCAGGATGTAGACTACGAAGAAGTGAAGTAATCATTTACCTATACTAAAAAAAATGGCCGTTCAGATTTTGATTTGAGCGGCCGTTTTTTTATTTTACGTCAATAAGCCCAAGCCCCGATGAAAACAAAAACCTGCCTCCAATGTGGCTCCGAAATAAAGGGTCGGATTGACAAAAAATTTTGTGACGACCAGTGTCGTACAACTCACAATAATCATTTGAAGTCGGATAACAATTTGATGCGTAACATCAACAACATTTTGCGTAAAAACCGAAAGATTATTGAAGACTTTATTCCACCTGAAGAAACCAAAAGTAAATCCACCCGTAAACGATTAGAGGAAAAGGGATTTGGTTTTGCCTATCATACGCACACTTACACCACTAAAGCCGGGGCCACTTACTACTTCTGTTACGAATATGGGTACTTACCATTAGAACATGATTATTTTATGTTGGTGAAATGGCGGGGAGATTAATCATTTTACTTCATCCACACCTTCTCTTTCACCACTACTTGCATGGCATCCACCCATAGTTTGTATTGTTTACCCGAAGGGTGTAATCCATCAGATGCTACCAACCCTTCAAAACCCGAACGTGAGATGGAAGTTATGTTTATATAACTAACTCCAATCGAATCTGCAATGCTCTTATTTACTCCATTAAAAGCATCAATATCTGCAGAGATTACTTCCCTATTACCTGCACCAAAGGGAGTATATCCATAATCCGGAATTGAAATAACTACTACTTTATTCGATTTACCACCCGCCAATTCAGTTGCTTTCTGAAGGCATTGTATAAAATCCCTTTGGTAAGCTTCAATAGATTTCCCCTGATATTGATTATTTACTCCAATTAATAACGTTACCAAATCGTATGTATCCGTAAACTCTTGTTCGTTGATGCTTGCCAATAAAGAAGTTGTTGTCCATCCGGTTTGTGCAATCACTTTTGTTTCCAATACTTCACTATGGGAATCTTTATTTAGATGATCTGTAAGTAAATAAGGAAAACTTTCTCTTTGGGATACTGACTCTCCTTTGGTGTAAGAATCACCTAAGGCTAAATAGCGAATTGTTTTTACTGAAGTTCCTTCCATCTCTTTTCGAATTTTGTTTTCCGAATACAAAACCTTCTCACAAGAAAGCATACAGAAGCAGCTTAAACCCAACAAAAGTATTTTCATATCCAAAACATTTATCCTAATTTACGTTTATTACTATAGAATAGTTTTGCTTACCATAATATGGAATTAAACAAAAACATTTACGAAACCGAAATATCTGTGAGGCCCGATGATATAGATATGTTTCAGCACGTACACAGCGCTAAGTATATTGATTATGTATTGGCTGCGCGTTATGACCAGATGGACCGCTGTTATGGAAATCCCATGCAAGACTATATTGATAAAGGACTAGGCTGGGTAGTAAACAGCTGCACTATTAACTTTAAACGTGCATTAAAACTAGGAGACAAAATGCTCACCCGAACGCAACTCGAATCAGCACATGCAACAGGTGTTCGCGTAAACTTCAGCATTATAAACAAAGCAACCAACAAAGTATGCAGTGATGGACATTTTGATTATACACTCATTGATTTAAAAAGCGGAAGAGCACAAGTTATTCCGGATTGGGCATTGGAACATTATACCTTAAAATAGTTTCAATTATTTCTTTCATACAGAGACGTTGATATATATAACAGTAAACGAAAAACAGCATGAAAGGCAAACACCCCGAAAACATGAACGAATGGCTACATCTGGCAGGCAGTTATATTTGGGGGCAACGTTTGGCCACATACAATAGTAAGGTAAGTGGTAAACTGGAAGTGTGGATGGTTAATGGAAAGCTTGTTTTAAATTCTGCACATGCCAATCAATCCTATGATTCCCTTCATTATGTTTTTAAGCAGGTATTTGATGAGATTCAATTAGAACAGCAACCGGTTCATCATGTACTTTTATTGGGATTAGGGGCAGGAAGTGTTCCAGCAATCATTGAAGAAGAACTGGTGATGAACTGCAAAATAACAGCCGTTGAAAAAGACCCTTTGATGATTGAATTAGGTAAAAAACATTTTGACATCAATCGTTTTAAGCAACTGCACATCGTTTTGGATGATGCGCTGCATTATGTTCAAAACTGCAAGCAACAATTTGAATTAATCATTATCGACTTGTTTGTAGACGACCATGTTCCCGAGCCATTCACCAATGAATCATTTTTAACTGATTTGAACCGGTTGCTCAGCAATGAAGGATTTTTATTGTTTAATATGATTGTTTATACCCCTGAACAACTGGAACAATTTAAACGTGTATATCACTTTTTTAACGAGCAGGATGGTGTTACTAAAATTCTGCAACCTATTGCCACCAACAAAGTGCTTTACTGGCAAAAATGTTAGTGTATTTGTTTGGCAAGTCTGCCCGAGTTACTTTTGCTGCCTGATAAACTGAATACTTTTGAAAGTAGGAACGGATATACACATAGCAATACTTTGTTTAACCAATGGTGAACTGGTGGCCATACCAACCGAAACGGTATACGGACTGGCAGCCAATGCTTTCAATCCTCAAGCTGTAACCGCCATTTATAAAGCCAAAAACCGTCCGCAGTTTAATCCTTTGATCATACATAC
>JAZKGH010000107.1:5378-8837 GCA_040386055.1 Bacteroidota bacterium | reverse complement strand
ATATAGCGTTATTTAATCCACCAATAATATTTATTTCGGATTCAAATACCAAATATATATTTTGATATCTTGAACACTTGCAGGCATTGTATAAATTTAATAGCATTGCCATTCAAATATTCTGAACCCATTCACAACGTAAACCTATGAAACTTACCTTATCAGGGGCTGCTCTTTTACTCATTATTGCCTGTAACCCCACTCCTCAAAAAACTGCTGACAAAAAATCAGCCCCTGCAGTAGAAATGCTCACAACTGAACAAACGGTATTTATTCGTCAATGGTCTGAAACATACAACCCAAAAAATATTCCGGTACTGGCTATTTTCCGTAATCGTTATTTTCACAAAACAGACCTGAACCAGCTGCATGAATATCTTAAAAGAAATAAGAAGGACGTTGATTTTTCGATGGTGGAAAAAGAGCTGCGCATCAAAACTGAACTATATACTGACACAGATGCGGTAAACACTATAACATGGATTAACAATACAGATGTAGAAACATGCGACAAAGTAGATCGTGATTTCTGGGGATGCTTCAACCGGAGATACACGACCAACGAATTTTATTACCTCTCCATGCCTTTATTTAGCAGCGATAATCAATGGTGTATGTTACATGTAGCTCTGCAACGTAAAGAAAAAGGACAATCCTTTGGCGGAGGTCGGTTATATCATTTAGTAAAAGGGAAATGGAAGGAAGTTGCATTCTTATCTAACTGGGGTAAACAACCGGAATAAACTTTTTAAGAAAAGATTAGTAAAGATAGCGACTGTTATCCTTTAGTTTCGATGCACTAAACACGAAGCTATGAAACAGATTGCCGTGCTCTTTGTACTTATCCTTTTCTATGGTGAAAACCAATACGTTTTCGGACAACAACATCTTACACCCAAACAAGATTCTATTGTTACTAAACACCTTAAAAAAGGTGCCTGGAAATATCATTACTTCACAAAAGAATGGGACCAGCATATTGAGGAAGCAATAGCTGCCGATTCTACGATTGCCTATTTATGGCAACAAAAAGGGATGCCGTATTTCAAAAAACAGAAGTATGAAATCGGAATGCAAAGTCTGGACAGGGCGGTTGCTCTTGATAACAGTTGGCTTGACTATCGAGCCTTTATGAAGTGTATTTTTGTTAAAAATTATGCGGCAGCACTCACCGATTTTGAAGCCAGTATACAAAGAGATCCCAATGGATATATAATGGATCATCCGTATTCCTTTTACATGGCGCTGTGTTATTTACAATTAAATCAGTATCCCAAAGCATTTGAATTGCTCAGCAATCGGGTAACAACAGTTGAAAAAGAAAAAGGTACATCATGGGTTCACCCCTCCGAGTTATTTTATCTGGGTATTGCACAGTTTGAACTCGGTGATTACAACAACGCCATTCAAACATTTGATAAAGCACTGGCTCTGTATCCGGAATTCTCGGATGCCCATTATTACAAAGGCAAATGTTATGAATGTACCGGACAAACCGAAGCTGCCGAAGCCTGTCTCAAACAAGCAAGAACTGATTCCGACAAAGGCTATACTATTAACGAAGACAGTGTCATTTATGAGCAATACCCGTATCAGGTGAACTGGAAAATGAAGAAACGAAGCTGAGGACGCTATTAGCTATTGGCGCTTTATGGCCGAGAGTATGATTTCATGCAGCAGCATACAAAAGCTGCCCTCCTCCCAGGAGGGCGAAAACAATTGCTGCAATTGTTTTGGGTGGTGATCCCGCATGACAATGCTCCGTGTTCTTTGTGTGAAACCAGTCGCCTTCAGCCTTTCCACTTCGCGGAGCTCAGGCACCTTTCCCACCCGATTGTCATTTTACAATTTACATTTTTTGAATTTTATTACTTTCGAATTTCATCTGCACATTAACTCACTGTACATTTATTTCGACCCTGTTGTGGCCTCTTCCTTCCTTTAGATATTTAACCCCTTTGGGGTTCTTTTATTCATCTTGGCGAACCAGCTAACCAAACTTCCCCCTTCAATTCGAAATCCGCCATCCGATCCCGATAGCTATCGGGACGAAATTCTTCTTATCTTCGCGGTTTATTATGAGTCAAGAAGAATTATTGCGCAAGCGCAGAACATTTGGTATCATTAGTCACCCCGATGCAGGAAAAACAACCCTTACTGAGAAGTTACTTCTCTTTGGAGGTGCTATTCAATCTGCCGGAGCCGTGAAAAGCAATAAAGTACGTAAGTCGGCTACTTCCGATTTTATGGAAATTGAGAAACAGCGTGGTATCTCCGTAGCTACTTCCGTTATGGGATTTGAGTACAACGGCTATAAAGTAAACATTCTGGATACTCCCGGTCACAAGGACTTTGCGGAAGATACATACCGTACTTTAACGGCTGTGGATAGTGTGATCCTGGTAGTGGATTGCGTAAAAGGTGTAGAGGAACAAACCCGCAAATTGATGGAAGTGTGCCGTATGCGGAATACCCCAGTAATTGTGTTCATCAATAAACTCGACCGTGAAGGACAAGATCCGTATGATTTGCTGGAAGAAATTGAAAAGGAACTGAACATTCACACCCGCCCTATGACCTGGCCGATTGGCGTAGGTTCTACCTTTCAGGGGGTATACAATTTATATGATCAAACATTGCAACTGTTCTCACCTAACAGAAGCAAAATAAGTAGTGATATTGTTGCCATTAAAGATTTAAATGATGGTTTGCTGGATACAAATATTGGTGAGCGTCCGGCCAACAAATTGCGTGAAGATGTTGAATTGATTGAAGGTGTATACGAACCCTTCAACGAAGAATTATACCTGGAAGGATATCTTGCTCCTGTATTTTTTGGAAGTGCTATCAACAACTTTGGTGTGCAGGAATTGCTGGATACGTTTGTGAAGATTGCACCTGAACCCCGCCCACGTGTTACCGAAGAACGTGAAGTATTGCCAACAGAGAAAAACTTCAGCGGATTTATTTTTAAAATCCACGCCAACCTCGACCCCAATCATCGCGACCGCATTGCCTTTTGTCGTATTGTATCGGGCAAGTTTGAACGCAATAAATTCTATCAGCATACACGCCTTGATAAAAAGCTCCGCTTCTCTTCTCCTACCAGTTTTATGGCCAATGAAAAGAGTATTGTAGATGAAGCCTTTCCGGGTGATGTAGTGGGTTTATATGATACGGGAAACTTTAAGATTGGTGATACCTTAACGGAAGGTGAAATGATTCACTTCAAAGGAATTCCGAGTTTCTCTCCTGAGATATTCAAGGAGTTGGTGAACAAAGACCCGATGAAAACCAAACAACTTGAAAAGGGTATTCAGCAATTAACAGATGAGGGAGTAGCTCAGCTGTTTACCCAACAGCCCGGTAATATCAAGATCATCGGTACCGTTGGAGAACTTCAGTTTGAGGTGATCCAGTTCCGCTTATTGGCAGAGTATGGAGCATCCTGTGCTTTCC
>JAZKGH010000107.1:0-5368 GCA_040386055.1 Bacteroidota bacterium | reverse complement strand
TGAGCTATGAAAAAGCATGCTGGTTTACATCTGACAATAAAGCGGCACTCGACAAATTCTACACCATCAAACGACACAATATTGCCGAAGACAAAGAAGGTCGTCCGGTGTTTTTGGCCGATAGCATGTGGGCGCTAAAAATGACACAGGATAATTATCCCGAAATTCAATTCCACTTTACCTCAGAATTTAAAACCGACCAATCGGATATCCGAAACGCCAACGCCTGGAAATAGATTGTAACATTTTGCCTGATAAATGAATCATGTATAATCACATTATACATGATTTTTATTCAACCTCTTTGGGGGTTGTATTATCTCATATTGTTGGGGTTTATATTAAATATTGGGAATCATAAATATGGGGCATTATGGACATTTGATTTCCTATAGATATTTGACCCGCTTCGGGGTCATTTGTGCATATGTTCACCTTTTGAGGTTCTTAAACAGAGAGGGTTTTACAGGTCTTTGATATTATACAATGAGACTCCTTCGGAGTGCCATTGTCTATTTAAAATCATTATCACAAGACAAGAGGGATCACACATACTCATGAGCGACAACAAGCTCCGCAGGAGTACAATCTTTGTAACAACACAATCTCCACCCTAAATCATCGGCCCCGGAGGGGTCGTATCTTGTATCCCGCGACTATGCTTTAGATGATAATGATATGATGCAATCAATTAAAACTTCGCTCCATCAGCAGTTCTGATCCTACGTGCCAGAAACAAACACATTGCTGTTGCCGCAATAGAGATAAAACCTACCCAATTATAGTTGAGCAACTCACCATTAGGTTGTTTTACTACAATAACACCGGCTATGTAGGATGCTGCTCCGGCACTTAACTGTTGCAAGGAAGATGAAATACTCATAAAACTTCCGCGTGTTTCAGGTTTAACAGTTGATGTAACCATCGCCTGTGCCGGAATAAACCGTCCGCCCGAAAACACAAAGAAAGATCCACTTACTGCAAGCGCTATCCAGATTTCAATTCTTGGCATATTGGTGAGCAAGAATATGGGAAGCATACACAGCAATACAAAAATGGTGAAGATATTAAGCTTACCGTATTTGTCGGCCCACTTACCAATTAAAGGTGAAGAAAATATAGTTAGTATTCCACCAACTGCATACACATATGCGAGCTGACTTTCCTGAAAGCCAACGTTACTCACCAAAAATGGACTTAAAAACGGAATAATGGTAAAATGTCCAAACATCAACATCATCATTAAGCTAATCGCTTTGCGTTGATTAGGGTCGGATGTGATACCTTTTAGAATGGCCATAGGATTGGGCCTGTTTTCCCTATCGTGAATATGTGCCGTGATGCTTGGAACATATTTCAACACAAAATACAATACCGGCAATCCACAAATAGCGAGGAAAATAAACGGTGCATGCCAGTCGTAGGCAGTTGCAATAAACAATCCGAAAGGAACACCAAAAACAGAAGCAACAGAAAAAGCCGCCATAATTATACCCATAGCTTGTCCCCTGCGTTCAAATGGAACCACATCTCCAATAATAGATAAAATCAATGCTCCCAACACCCCTCCAAATAAACCTGTGAATACACGGGCGATGAGCAATAGAGTATATGTTGGTGCCAAACCACAGGCCAATGTTCCTATTAAAAATCCGATATATAAGAATGTCAGGAAACTTTTGCGATCAAAACGGTCAACAATAAAAGCGGAGAAGAATCCGGAGATACCAGCACTAAGCGTGTAGGCAGAAACAACCAATCCGAATTGCTGAGGAGTAATGTCAAAAATGCGCATCAACTGTGGTCCCAATGGCATCATGATCATAAAATCCATGATATTGGTAAAGTTGATAGCGGCTAAGGTGATCAGGAGTATTCGTTCTTTTTTAAGCATAAGAAAACAAAGAAACTATTTTATGCTGAAAGGCATCTGTTTTTTCGGTCAAATACCTTTTTTAACGGATAAGTGTAACGGTGCCGTGAACCGTTTTGTCTGATTGCTCTGTGATGAGTTTATAGGTAAAAATAAAATAATATGTTCCGGCTGCGCAAGCATCGCCATCGTTATGATCCTGACCATTCCAATTCACACCATCATTACGGATACCATCTTTGTCGCTTTTAAAAACCTCTCTTCCCCAGCGGTTAAAAATATGTACCTCGTATTTTGTATAGCCCATGATTTCAATATCAAATGCATCATTTGTATTGTCATTGTTATCCGGGGTAAACACATTCGGAATAATCACCCGTGCATCAATGATATGAATAAGTTTGCAAACAGAATCCCAGCAATCTTCTCTATTGAAGGCCATCAAACAAATGTTGAACTTTCCTGTGTCCGCACCATAATTAAACACACCATTCACAATAGACGATTGATTGGCAGCTCCTGCTACGGGTTTGCCAAAATCCCATTGATAACGAACAGCCGATGAAGATGCATTCACAAAACGATACTCAGGCGCTTCACTGCTATCAATTGTAAACTCTGCTGTCACATCCGACACTACAATATTTTTCCGCACGGTATCTGCACATTCATATCCGGTACTGTTAACCGGAATCAACGTTAATGCATATGTTCCCGAATTCTTAAATATGTGCTGCACAATCGTATCCGGGCGTTGCGTCAAAAGGGTATCACCATCACCATAAATCCACATTAATTTTTTGTAAACCGAATCCCCTGATGCCGTTAATTGCAGAGAAACATTCGGGCACACACTGTCTTTTGATTTAATATCCAGTGGTGGTGTTGGCAGCACATATACTCTTCGTTCCGGTAAATGGGTAATCGCATCCGGGAAAAATGCATTACAGATAACTGTATTTCCGGTACTCGGATTGAAAATGTTTTCCGTTCCTAATATTTTCACATCATACACACCGGCTTTCAGATACGTAAAACTCACAGATGTATCGCTGGTTGTGGTAAATGTTTGATTGGCGGGATCTCCATAATACCATGTCCATGTTTTGAGCTGCTTGCCTGTAGTATTGGTAAAGGTTACCTGAAAGGGTTCACAACCCATCGTATCCAGTATGTCAAATGTGGGTTTCGGACCTTTGAGGTCAATCACAGCCTGAGCCGTATCGGAACATCCATTGAGCGTGATAGCTGTGAGGGTAATGGTATAAGTGCCATTTGAAACAAAGTTGTGGGCAGGTTGTGGCAACATGCTTGTAGATGTACCATCTCCGAAATCCCATATGCGGGTAACTACACTATCACTAACAGAGCGCACCGTTGCACCAACACTGTCAATCACCAATGATGAATCTTTGAACTGAACAATTTGAGGAGCACAGAAATAAGATGTTTGCAACAAACCAATTTTCGGAAGCAACTCCACTACCTTGATATAATCTTCTTTCACCAATGTATCCAAACATCCTAAACTATCCTGCGTAACCATGGTAATGGTATATATTCCGGGTTTATCATATTTTACTTTAGGATTTGGCCCCGTGTATGCAAACCCTTTTCCATCTCCAAGATCCCACCATATTTTTTCCTTATTGGCTACCGCCCTTGATGGTTGTTTCCAGAAATCGGTTGGATCCAGATAATCCAGAAAACGGTTGCTGTAATATTGAATCCTGTCATTAAACATTACGCTATCGGTTAAACAATTAATACGTTTAGCCTGAAAGTTTGCAAAATACCCAAGTGCTACCAATTGAGCATTCGACCGTATACAACCTTGCTGGGTAGTAAATATGGTAAGAACCGTATACACCCCGGGTTTTCCGAACGAAAAGGTTTGACCGTGGATGATGGAGTCAGTAAGTGAAAATGATTGGCTGATAGTATCCTGCCTTCTATTTTCATTTGCGATAGTGTACCCCGATGACGATTCTACATACAATAATCGCGCACTATAATCCCATGCTACCTTTCGCAATTGGTATTGAATACTATCTTCAGCAGCTAATGTAACGCTGAACGGTTTACAACTTGGTGTCATTGAATAGTTCACATTTGCATTGATGGGTGTCAAACGCAGAATATTATGGTACCAGGCCGTATCATAACAATCATTACCATTGGCATCCCTTCCGTTCTTAATAATGAGCCCGATAGTGATAAACCCATTCGGATCACAAGTTGAATTGTAGTTATGAATATAGAACCTGTTATTCATTGTATCTGCCAGTATCCAGTTATTTGGATCGCATGTTGAATCGGGATTGATCCACGCTTTTTCATAAAAACATTTGGGTAATGTTTCTTCCATTTTTATGGTTGACGTTGTGGGCAAACATTGATCACCGATAATATAAATACCTCTTCTCTTTGGGATAGAAGTAGTGTCAGGATGCGCATTGGGTTGCCTTAACGATAAGGATACCGAGTCCCTGTTCACACATCCGGTAAGTGAATCCTTGATGAATAGTTTGGTCAGGTAACAATTCTCTTTTCCGGCTGTGTATTTATGTTTTACCTGCATCGAATCCAATGAAAAGTTACAGTTCATGCCTACATTTATTCCGCGCTTGGTATCGGTGGTACAGGGCGGAGCAAATGCATCTCCAAAATCCCACAGGTGATAAATGCTGTTATTCCCATATGTGCAGTTCAGATAAGGCACAGGTGTTTTATAATAAATGGTATCAAAAATTTCACACTGGGCAGTGTTTTTGATGCTCAGGTTTATGTCACGAATATCTTGTATAATGGCTTTGGGTCCCCATACCGTAAGCAATGTATCTTTTGTAAACATACAGTCTGCAAAAAACACAGAGAGCCTTACACGAAACTGACCACAGGTTTTAAACTTAATAGCGAAAGTATCACGCGGTAATACTGTTGTATCCATAAGTACATTGTTCGCATCATACACTCCCCAAAAAGAACTGCCGGCCGGATTTTTAGAATACAGGGTAAATCCATTCTGATCATAACATTGTTTGAAAGGTGTTGTTCCCCGAATAACCGAATCGGGTACAATGCTTTGCACCAAATGTGTTGACACTCCCGTATCGGCACAATCGTTCTGATCCCAAACCAGTAACTTAGGCAAATACGGGCCGGGCCTTGCATAAAGATGTGCTATGGCATTAAACGAACTACTGTCCTTGGCTCCGTCTCCAAAATCCCAATAATACCGCTTCACATTAGCACTCGGCATTCCCGAGTTATTTACAAAAAAAGCGGCTACATCACCGCAGGTAGGTAAATAATTGGTTTGAAAAACGATATCCGGATTTTTAGGGAACAGCCTTACCGAATCAGTCTTGGTTAAACGGCTTACACAATTGTTGGTATCGCTTACTTCAAGCACCAGTGTATACAAATGTCCCAATATGTCTGTTGTATTTTGATAACAAAGAGCTGCCAAATAAGGAACAGAATCCTTTTGAA
>JAZKGH010000106.1:0-1557 GCA_040386055.1 Bacteroidota bacterium | reverse complement strand
TAGGCAATTGGTTAAGGGATGTTTTCGATGTATGCTTTGTGTATTTCGTGCTTCTTAGTGAACTCTGTGTGAAACTAACGGAAGACTTTATCTCCCGCACAGGCACCTTTCCCCCCGCATTCAAATCATATATTTTATCGCTTTTTTAACCTGTCACTAAATGCCTAATCCCTTAATCTCCTCATCTCTTATTCCCTAGTCCCTCAATAACTAATAACCGATTAACTAATTACTAAACGTAAGTGCATAAGAACGATTAAACTTCTCACCACCTTCAAGCTTAATAATGCCCTCTTTACCCGAAAGATCAACATGTCCTTCAACCGGATCAGCATGGCCACACCAGGGCTCCAGACAAATATATTGTTCGTTGCCTTTTTGTGTCCAGATGCCCATATGGGGGAATCCTTCATATTGAAGTTGGATTTCAAACGTGCCATTATTTTGTTTCAAAGTAAGTTCACGGGAGTTGAGGTTTTTGAATACGATAGCATCATCGTCAAAAAGGTTAGTATGCAATTGGATGGTTGATGGAGTAAATAACACAGGCTTACTTTTACCATTAAACAACCCACCCGATAATAACTGACGTTCTTCTGTTTCCGGTTGATTGAAGACAATGCTATAATCAGCCAACCTGCCCGTAGGAAGGTTAAAGCCAGGATGCGCACCAATGCTGAAACAGAGTGGTTGTATATCCTGATTGATTACTTCATATAAGCAAGTAAGCGTATTGTTTTGAAGTTGATACCCCAAACGAAGAGTGAAATGGAAGGGGTAAACAGCTAATGTCTGTTCATTGGACGTCAGTTCATACCAAACATCCGTAGCGGTTTCCGAAACTTTTTGAAAAACCTGATCACGCGCAAATCCATGCTGGCCCATAGGATAAGTATGACCATTGTATAATAATGTATTGTCTTTCACCTTGCCCACAATGGGAAACAGGATAGGAGCGTGTCGTGCCCACACTGCAGCATCAGCTTGCCACAGGTATTCAAATTCGGTGTTTTGGTCCTTGATACTTGTTAATTCAGCCCCTTTATCTGTTATCTCAATGCTGAGGTACTCATTTTTCATGCTCCAAATAAATACTAAAAAGTGTTGATATGGAAGTGTTATGTATCGAGTGCTATCTTTCAACAACAGCTCTTTAAGCTTTTCAATAGCAACGCATCAACCAGCCACCCCCGATAGCTATCGGGACAACTTATTAGCCCAATTCAGTAATTTGATTTTTTCATTTTAATAAAAGCTATATCTTCGCCACCCTAAATAATTTAATATCAATCATGGGAAAAGGAGACGTAAGATCTAAAAAAGGTAAAATGAAAAATGGTTCATTTGGCGTAAGTCGCAACAAACGTGTGTTGAAATCAAAAAACAACAACACAAAAAGACCTGCTTAATTCACTAAGCAGCTCTGAATATGCTGCGGTGGTGAAATTGGTAGACATGCCATCTTGAGGGGGTGGTGCCGAAAGGTGTATGAGTTCGAGTCTCATCCGCAGCACTCACAACAAAAAAGTCCCGTAAAAAATTTACGGGACTTTTTTG
>JAZKGH010000105.1:0-2211 GCA_040386055.1 Bacteroidota bacterium | reverse complement strand
AAATACCTTCCTTTGGACAGTATTACAAAATATGACAGTACATACAACAACGCCTTCTGGAACGGCAGTACCATGTCGTTTGGCGATGGAGACGGCGTTACTTTTTCGGCACTGGTAAGTCTCGATATTGCAGGACATGAATTTACGCACGCAGTGGTGGAGAAGACCGCGGGACTTATATATAAAGGTGAATCCGGTGCATTGAATGAATCATTCGCGGACATGTTCGGTGCATGTATAGAATTTTACGGCAAACCTTCCATCGGCGGCACCGGAAATTATAATATTGGAGAAGAATGCTATACCCCTAGTCCCGGTGGTTCAGCCAATGATTATTTAAGAAGCATGAGTGACCCTAATTCATCAGGCAGTGGCCCCGGGGATAAGCAACCTGATACTTATGACGGTGATTACTGGTACCCGACTGCACCTGCAACAAAAGCCACAGACTGGGGAGGAGTGCATTACAATTCAGGTGTAGGAAATTTCTGGTTCTACCTTTTGAGTGAAGGAGGTAATGGTACCAATGATAAAAACAAAAGCTATAGTGTAACAAAGATAGGTCGCAATAAAGCCGAGAAAATTGCCTACGCTGCCCTTGCTTTCAACATGACTGCCGCAAGTGATTATCAGGCCGCAAGAAAAGCAACTTTAATCGCAGCCTCAGATTTATTCGGCGGTGAAAAATCAACTGAATACAAACAAGTATGCAATGCATGGTATGCTGTTAATGTCGGAAAAAAATGCTGTGGAGATTCTATGGAATTGGAATTTGTCGTAAAAGATGCCAAATGTATTGATTCTAAAGACGGAGAAATTAAACTGACCGTAAAAAATTCCAACGGGCCATTTGAATATAAATGGTACAAGTCTAACCCCAATGGCCCGGTTTTTTCCACCAACAAAGACCTGACCGGACTTGACACCGGAAAATATTATGCATGGGTTAAAGACACATTGGCCAAATGTGAAGTGATAGATAAAATAAACGTTAAAGCCCCGGATAAACTTGTTGTGTTTATTGCAGGCGGAGGTACTACCCTCTGGAGGGCTTGTGATCCGGCACCCAAAGTAACATTGTTTGCCTTTGCTATCGGCGGCAAAGCTCCTTATACTTACAACTGGCCCAATGATGGACAATTGGTTGTATCTTCAAGCGGAACCTACACTGCCATAGTCAAAGACAAGAACAATTGTAAAGCCAATAAATCTACAATCGTTACTTTCATCCCTGTACTGTGTTCCAAAGACCCTAACGATATAGTTGGTCCTACGAATTATGGGCCTAAGAAATTTGTTTCAAAATTTGCTACTTTGAAATATAAGGTGCGTTTTGAAAACGACCCCAAATTTGCCACTGCTCCAGCAAGCAAAGTAACAGTTGACTTACCTATTGACAACAACATGGACATGAATACCTTCAGGGTTGCAAGCTTTGGTTTCAACAACTGGGTATTCGATGTGCCGGCCGACCAGACAACCTATACCAAACGTCTCGACCTGGTTGATACACTTGGCATTTACCTCGATGTAACTGCGGGCATAGACCAGAGTTCAAAAAAAGCGTTCTGGATATTTGAATCCATAGACCCTTCAACCGGTTTGCCTCCAACATTGGGTACTCTAGGGTTCCTTCCAATAAATGACAGCACAATTCACAATGGCGAAGGATTTGTAGATTTTACTATCAGGGCTAAAACAAATACTGTTACCGGTGATAGTCTGCGGGCCATCGCCGACATCATTTTCGACGACAATGATGTTATTGCAACACCAAGAATACACAATATCATTGATGCAAAACCACCGGTAAGTAAAATGGACTCAATGCCTGCAATTATGGATTCCACTTCCTTCATTCTGAAGTTCAAAGCAAAAGATGACACAGGTGGCAGCGGGGTATCCAATACCAACCTGATGGTTTCTGAAAACTATGGTCCGTATTCCGCCTATCAGAAAAATATCACCGATACTTTCTTCGCATTCTCCGGCAACAGTGGCAGTTTCTACCGTTTCTATACTCAAACAGCAGATAATGTAGATAACAGAGAAGCTGCCAAACCAAATCCGGATGTGAGTATTGCCATCACTCCGAAAAACTTCCTGCTGCCAATCGATTCAACGCTGAACATCTGCACTTCAGATACCTTTGATGTAAAATGGAAGAAAGTTCCGATAACAAATTTTGATTTGCAATATGCAGCAGATACC
>JAZKGH010000104.1:2769-5485 GCA_040386055.1 Bacteroidota bacterium | reverse complement strand
TTCTGTTTACAAATAAGCATTACTCTAAGGAGTTTCCGAAGTATTTTTGATAAACACTAAAAATTAATGAGTAGGTCGCTGATTATCGGTTTAATAATTACTGTTGCTATCATATCCGGACTGGTAGCTTTCTTCTATATTAACTTTGTTAAAATAAAAAACAGACCCGCTATTGATGGTGTACCAAATGATGCTGCAGTAATACTGGAAATAAAAAATTCACAACAAACATGGGCTTCGTTTTCGGGAACAGACCTGTGGAAAGATCTACTTCAAAATGAAGCTGTTCAAAAATTGAATGCGGTTATTTCATCGGCAGACTCAATGATTGTAACCAACGAAGCACTTCAAGCAATGTTGGCTGAAAACAAAATGACGATGTCCTTTCATAGCAATGGCGGACAATATTTATCTCTTTTATTTATTGCTGAAGCAGGATCTTATAAAGATATTGATGGTTTTGTGAAATGGGTGGCTTCAGCTACCGGAGGGAAATCTGTCCGCAGAACATTTGACAAAGAGACAGTGTATGATATATTTGATAATCAGCAACACGTGTTGTTTTCGGTTGGTTACCGCGATCGTCTCATCTTGCTGTCTGCTGACGGAACACTTGTGGAAGAATCGTTGCGCAAGCTGAAATATAATATTACAAACGATAAAAGAGGTTTTGCGCAAGCAGAGTCAATTGCAGAGGTTGGTTCTGAATTGATGGTATACCTTAACTACCAGCAACTCCCTTCCTTGCTTGCATTATTTAACAAAGACGAGTATAAGAACATTCACAATTACCTGCAAACATTTGCCAACTGGAGCGTATTCGATGTGCAGCTGGATAAAGATTATTTGGGTATTTCGGGAGTTACCTTAACCGATGATTCACTGTTTCAGTTTTTAGATTTGTTTAAAACACAAACTCCGGTTGAAATTGATTTGAGCGCATATCTGCCTTCATCAACGGCTTATTCACTGCAACTCAACTTTAGCAATTATACTCAGTTTAACAGCGACCTTACCGAGTATCTTCAAAACACCGGACGATTGGAGGGGTATTTGAAATATGTTGACAGTTTGGAAGAACGCTATAATATTTCGATTACTGAAAAGCTGACACCCCTTGTTGGAAATACTGCTGTATTGGCTATGACGGAAGCGGCCGGAGGCGATTATCAGCAGCAGTTGTTTGCTTTACTTTCTTTTAAGGATAGCAAAGCAGCTGACGAAGTTTTGGCTTCCTATGTGCGGGATATTGAAAAAAGAGGAGAAGGGGATTCCGTTACCACCTATTACAATGGCCAACTGATTCGCAGGTTGTACATCGGAAATGCGTTTAAAATACTTTACGGAAATACGTTTGAGCATATTAACAATCCCTTTTACATATTAAAGGACAATGTATTTATTGTGGCCAATGATGTAAACACATTGACGTTTGTAATGGATGCACTTACGAACGGCAATACCCTTGCTGCAACTGAATCATATAAGCAACACCGTAAACATGCATCGTCATCGAGTAATATCAGTTTGTTTATAAGTCCGGGTAAATGCATGCAGTTACCGGGCGTGTATGCCAATGATAATTTTATCAGCGCACTCAATCGTTTTCAGTACGATTTTAAGAAGTTTGAGTATGCAGAGGTACAATACGCCAACTCATCCAATAATACATTTTTTACGAATATCAATATCAAGTTTAATCCTTCGTTTAAAGAGGAAACAAAGGTGTTGTGGACTACCAAACTGGATACCACGTTCGATATGCAGCCTGCCATTGTGATGAATAGTGAAACCAAACAACCCTGTATTTTGGTGCAGGATGTATCGGATAACATATATTTTGTAAGCAATACCGGTGCTGTTTTGTGGAAGGCAAAACTCTCCGGCAAGTTGAACAGTGAAGTATTTGAAGTGGATCCAACTAAAAACGGAGAGATTCATTATTTGTTCAGTACCAATAAACAAGTGTGTTTACTTAATAATAAAGGAATGAATGCATACGGTTATCCGGTGCGTTTCCCGGGTACAGCAACAGCAGGCATTAACGTATTCGACTTTTATGGTGATAGCAATTATCAATATTTTGTACCTCTTGAAAATAATAAAATAATGGGCTATGAGCTAAAGGGTAAGCCTGTTCAAGGATGGAATCCAAAGTCGATAGAAAGTAAAATTACCACCAGACTTGAGGGCTTTACGTTAGGTGTGGGAGCTTATATATGCGGAGCAACAGTATCCAATCAGCTGGCAGTGTATGGAATAAAAAGCACACAACCCAAACCCATCACAATCATTAATGCATTATCCACGTTTCCTGTATACGTTTTTGCAACAGATACTACTTCGGCCACTATTTGGGTGACAGACACAGCGGGTAATGCTGTTCAATATGCCATAAGCGGACAACTGGGCATGGAAGCGAAACAAACCAGACCGGGAACCCCAACCGATCGTTACCATGCTGTCATTCCCGGAAGCAATGGATATATTGTGATGATGGCCTCATCATCAGGTTTTACAGTATATGCAGGTGATGGAAGCAAATCATCGAAAGTATTCTCTGATACAACCACTACCTTACCAACCTTCAGCTATACCAGGGATCGGATTCCAATGATCGGATATACAGAAAGAAAAATGGGTAAAGTAAACTGGACTGATTTATCGGGTACACAATACCCAACCTTACCACAAGAAGGGGTTACACCTTTTACAA
>JAZKGH010000104.1:0-2759 GCA_040386055.1 Bacteroidota bacterium | reverse complement strand
TTTGCGGTGACAAAGCACATAATCTCCGATTATATCGATTGAAATAACCATTTATTTTCTATATTCGACCAGCCAATTTCCCGTTTATGAAACAAAAACGCTACCAATTCGTGTATGCCCTGCTAATCATTGTTGTACCCTTATTAGGAGGGTGCGTCAAGGAAGCCTTAGATACTGTTGACGATATATCAGGAATCAAGGGGATAAAGGTATCCAATACCTTTTCTACTCCATTACTCAATCTTTCCATAGGTATGAAAGAGTTGTATGAGTCAATTTCTACTGACGGATTTATTCATGAACAATCAGATCATTTGCTTGTATTTGCTTATCAGGCACAGGATACGGTTCCTGCAAAACAATTTGTAGCCATTCCAACCGTACCGTTTAATTATGCGCTGCAAATGACTGACCCCATGATTTTGGCATTCCAATTCAATAACGGATTCAATCTGACCATTAGCGATAGTGCTAAATTACCGGCAACGGGTAATCAACGGGTTAAGCTCATCAATATAAAAGAAGGGTCGTTTGTAATTAATATCGACAATACTTTTAAGCACAATACAACCATTGATATTTTGTTCCCGAATATTACGAAGAACGGAATACCACTTGCTCGTACCATCAATTATATTTTTCCAACATCCAAAAACCCAATGGATCCACTTAATATTGATCTTGCAGGGTACGATCTGGATTTAAGCAATGGTGGTTTCAGTTACAATACTATTCCGTTTACCTATAGTATTAGTATGGTTGAAAACGAGGCAAACCTTACCACTGTTAATGATAAGCTGGATATCAGACAGGTATTTACCATTAACTCATATAATATTGTAAAAGGATATCTGGGTAAATTCAGCGTATTAACAACATCATTCAACGAAAAAATAGGTTTGTTTGATCAACAGATTTCAGGAAAGATATTTGTTAGTGACCCACGTTTGGTAATTAAGGTATACAACTCTTATGGTGTTCCGTTGACAGGAAAAATTTCAAATCTGCGTGTGGTTGGTAGCGATGGCTTGGACTTGCCGGTAAGCATCGATCAGTTTAAGGATACCTTCTCATTTCAGAAGCCGGCCAATCCGGGTGAAACAGCCCTAAGTCAATATATTATAGATAAAACGAATTCAAACCTTGATGTAGCCATTAATTCATCACCTACCGAAATTAAATTTGACCTGACTTTTGATGCCAATTATAATGATGTTATTGTCGATAATTTTTTAGTTGATACCTCTCAATTTCGTACTCAACTGGATTTTGAGATTCCGATGAATATCAAAATTGTGGATTATGTGACCGAACAGACTTCCGAACAATCTGCTTTTGGTGATATTCAATATGTAGAAAATATAAAGCTCGCTGTTCAGGCGGAAAACGGACTCCCGTTTGATATCTATACGCAATTGATCTATTCCAATGATACTATCATCAATGGTGTACAAACCACCTATTTGGTTGATAGTTTATTTACGAATGAATTATCCATTCCTGGCGCAGCGATTGATGCACTGGGTGAAGTAATTGCACCAACAACAACCATACGTTATCCGGAAATTACTGCCGAACGAATCAAACGACCCGATCACGGATCGTGACCTCTTCATTGAATGGTGCTCCCGGCTTTGCCAAAATTTACACCAACCAAAAAATGAATATCAAAATCGGAGCAGACCTTAACATTAAATACCAGAGCAAATGATCAAGAAATACTCTATCCTTCTGATATTGGTTATTTGCTCATGTGCTGTATCATGGGCTCAACCGGATGTAACATTGCCATCGTTGCGCAGAGTGTACCAGTCAACCTATTTTAATCCGGGCTTTGTTCCTAAATACCGGGTTAGTGTTGGCATTCCTATTCTCTCCAATTTTTACCTTAACAACTCTCGTACGGGGTTTACCTTACAGGATGTCATTGAGTGTACAGATGATTCTGGATTGGTTGACCTCAATCAATTTTATGGTAAAATAGATAAAGATGGAATTGCCATCAATACACTTGTACAAATGGATATATTCCATGTGAGTTTTCCGATTAAAAAATTCCAAATAGGAATTAACAGCAGTATCAAAACTCAAAGCACACAGGCATTCAGTAAAGAGTTTATTGGCTTTTTGGTACAAGGGAATGCGTATTTTAAAGGGCAGACCGCAGAATTCAAAGGACTGGATATTTACAATATCTCTTATCTGGAAAACGGAATTTCGGTTGCACGTCAATTCAAGAAATTTTCAGTAGGAGTTAGGGCTAAATACCTCCAGGGTATTGCCATGACCCAAACCTCTAATTTACGTTTTTCAGTTACAACCTCGCAAAACTCTTTTGATCCCTTGGTCATTAAAACAGGTGGAGAGGTGAATACATCCAATGTGCCCTTATTGGTTGATAGTTTGACGGGAAAAGTTCCGGATGAAAAACAGAAAGAATTTGACGTAGCCAATCTTACTAAATTCCAAAATAACGGATACGCGTTTGATTTCGGATTCACCTATAATGTATTGCCTCGTTTGCTTGTGCATGGATCGGTGATGGATTTGGGAAGTATTACATGGAACAGCACTCCGTATAATTATAAACTGGCCAATAACGATGTTCAATTGAATGGCTTTAATAATGATCAGCTGAACAATTCTGACCAAAGAACAAACTATACCGATAGTATTTTAGCCTTGTTGAAAGAAGCAACTGTTACAGAAAAATCATTTGCAACAGCACTACAATATTCAACGACAGAAGGATATCTCCC
>JAZKGH010000103.1:83524-84437 GCA_040386055.1 Bacteroidota bacterium | reverse complement strand
AAAACGAACATGGCCCGTTCGTCTATCGGTTAGGACAAGCGGTTTTCATCCGCTAAAGAGGGGTTCGACTCCCCTACGGGCTACTAAAGGCGACTTATCAATTAAATAATTGATTTGCTCGCTTTTTTTTTCGCCATTTTCTGCTGAAAATAAAGTGATTAGAGAGAAAATCGAGTTTACTTTTGTGGTTAGATATGTGCGATTTGTTACGTCAACATACAAACCCTTTGGAAACATAGCATTTTGAATCCTTCGTTTCAATTCAATGTTTGGAAGTTCCTAGTATTTGCTGATGTTTTGCGCTATTGAAATCGCATTATTAATGAATAATTCAAGGTTAGATATTTTTGTCTGGATTTTAGAAAGTTTCTCTGTTACAAGGCCAATTTTATCCTGCTGCTCTTTTCTAAACGTTTCGTAAAGTTCTTTTTCAATATTGCCGAAAGCATGGTTGCGCTGAAGCTTTTTTAGTTCTTCATTCAATTCTGCCAATTCCTTTTGTAATAGTTCCCGTTCGTCTGACCTATCCTCGTTTAATAAGTTATAAGTACACATCAATTGTTGTCTATAAAGCTCCGAGAGTGATTCATCAAGCTGTAGTATGCCGTACTCCTTTTAGAGTATTTTTGTTTCGAAAAAATTATTGCATCATTACCCCGCATTTATTCCTTACTAAAATCCAACTTATGATAAGCACTATTTTAGGAATAATTAACTACTCTTTAATAGCTTTTTAGCCCTTTTTTCTTTATCTCACGCTACCGAAAATCTAGACTATGAAAATTAAAACTCTTTATCTGATAGCAACTGGGTTGCTGATCAGTATGGCTGGGATGGCGCAGAACGTTCAACTCAAAAAATGGTATATCAACCGCTATGAGATCAATGTATCCGGCCCCACTTTGTCATATGG
>JAZKGH010000103.1:42313-83514 GCA_040386055.1 Bacteroidota bacterium | reverse complement strand
CCTCAATCTTCCTTCTCCAAATACAGGTATGCTAAGTGCATTTAACGGAGCAGCATTTAATGGCATTTATGATAAAAACGGAGCTGCCATTTTTTATGTAAATGCATGGTATTACAATAGTTCTCCTAACTCTTTAATAGGAGGTGTTTATGGAAAAGAAGGAAACATGCTCGATGATTTTTTAAATATCCCTTCGTCAGCGCATATTACTACCAGAGAAGTTTCTATTGTACCTTTTATGGATAATACCTCATGCAGTGATCAACGCTATTATATATTTTATGCTGTTTACGACCCCAATGATTCCTACCTGTTTTGTAAGGTAGCCACATACAATATCCATACAAAACAGGTTACGGTTGATGATATTGTTGATGGAAACGGTGCGCTTAAACCGATAGCTCAATCGGGGAGTGGATATATTTGTGCAGGGTTGGCAGCAAGTAATATTCATAATGGTGTCCGATACCTGTATTTTTCAGCCGGTGATGGTATTAAGAAAATTACGATCAGTACACCAACTCCGGGTAACAATATGGGGTTAAGCACTCCTGTTCTCATCTTCGGTTCAGGGAATGTTCCATCTTACCATATGTCAACAAATGAACTGGATCTTTCACCGGATGACACGAAGTTAGCCTGGGGATATGATAATAATAGTGAAGAAGGCTATTCAAGTTATCATATCATCAACCTTGATGCTTCTACAGGAAACTGGAATAATGTACAAGAGTCATTTACTATCAGTGCAGGGATTTCACACCTTGAATTACACGGAGTGGAATTTAATGCCACAGGAACGGAATTATATGTAGCGACCGGTAATACCGCTTCTTCCACGGCAAGCGGGATCTATGTAAGAAATATTGCAGCACATACCCATACCCTCATCAGCGGAACAAGGCTTTATGGAAATTGCCAGATTGAAAGAGCGCAGAACGGACTAATCTATGTTTCCACATCCGATAATTCATCAAACCATATTGCCGGAATTGATCCCGCTACCAAAACCATTGTTACCCAGGATTGGGTTCCCACCTGTGGTATGTTCCCCGACCAGATCGATGGGTATGATTATGAACCTGGCCTTGCTTTGCCCTTTAACGCTGATCTGTATTATGCCATAGATGCCGCACCAACGGCAACATGGACAATGATCAGTAATCCGATTCAAAATAACCTGTCATCTATACGCGTGGCACGGGCACTTAATTTTATTGTTCCCGGCACTTATACCCTCCAGAATATGGTATTTGAAATGAATAAAGATGCAGTGGTAAATGTAGGTAATGGAGTTACCCTTAACCTGGTAAATACTGTTTTAAAGGGTGACGCTACGTGTGGAGGAATGTGGCAGGGAATTAAAGTGGCCAATGGTGGAACGATCAATACCAATACTTCTCCTGCCCCTGGAAGCATTTTAAATGCAGGTGGCTATCTCAGCAAAATTTATGATGCAGTAACTGCTATAACCATTACCGGAAACAATGCACGGTATGCTATTTACAATACTGAATTTGATGCGAATTTTAAACATATACAATTAGTGGATTGCTATGGAACAGCGGGTGTGGTTACCCATTATATAGCCAGTAACCGTTTCCTGCATAACCAGCCTTTAAAAGATCAATCCATTGGCGTGATGTATCCTTTTCCCCTTTCAAATGGATACTTGAATCATGGAAAGACCAGCATTGATATGTATAATTCTGGTTCATCAATTACACATGCTGTAGATATTGCATTAAACCTGTTTGACAAAGGCATTTATGGAGTTACCTCTTATGGAGTTATGGTGAAACTGAATCTGAACGTATTTAAAAATATGGATTATGGCAATGCCGTAGCAGTGAATGTGAACATGAAAAAAACAGGTAATAATTTTAAAGCGTCCTCTAATGAGTTTTACAGTATTATAAACCCGGTGATTATATACAACGGTGCCAAAAAAATTGAATTTACCGAGTTTAACCAGGTATTTGGTTACGGTATTACAAGAAATGCATTAAATATCAGTCAGAATCCCAACTGTGAAATCATTATCAATCGGAATGGGTTTAACAACTTTATCCAGAATGGTATTTTATTATATAACAATGCGGGTACCCCAAGTGCAAATCAAGCAACCATACAGATTGATGAGAATGGTTTTACTAACTATACCCAATACACCGGGGCCACCGGGATCACCATTCACGAGGATGGACAAACAAAAGATGCGACTTATCGAAAACTAAAAATAGCGCAAAATGCATTTGATAACTTAGCCTATGGGATAAAAACTTTCCAGGTTGTGGGGCACCAGGATATTAAAGGAGAATATAATGACGGTCCAAATTCATTAAAACAAAGTGACTTTAATAATAATGCAGTAAATTATTTTGCTACGGCCACTGCTAATCGATTGCCAACCGACTACAATACAGGTGTGCAGTTAAATAACAGCAAAGGATTAAATATTGTGAACAATACGATTGCCAGTAGCCAAACGGTGCAATTGTGGCGAAATATGGGAGTGGCATGTAACAATACGATGGCCTCGCTGGTTCGAGGAAATACCATTAAAGCCGGGCGGGGTATTGCAGCTAAACTTTCAGCTTATGATAATAATTACCTCTGTAATACCTTTAATGGTAATGTAAACGGGATATCGTTAAATGATCATTTTCTTAGAAATAGTGGTGATGTGCATGGTGTGAGGTTAAAAGAATCAAGAGAAAATTCCTTTAATAATACCTTACCCAATGGAAGTGATATAGAACTGTATATTCAGGATAATGCCACCTTTACCCAGTTGCGCAACATGGTTAACAGCAATCAATGGCTGTTTACTCACTCAAGCCCCTTTACCTTAATTTTCCCTGACCCCAACCTGCCACAGTATTTTAATCAACCTCCCTCAAAGCAGCATTTTAACTATATTTTTGGAGGACGCACCTTTAATACCTGTGCAATAAGTCCACCCGATGATGGAGGTGATGATGACCATGATGGTGACGAGCATGGCGCACCCATGCCTGATGATAGCCTTGCTGGTGATACTTTTATCTACTGGCAGCAGGTGTATGATTACGAACTGTATCTTAAAACTATTGGAGAATCGGCCATTAACCCGTTTATGAGCCAGCTTATTGATTTGCAGGAACTGATAGCAACTTCGCAATACGAAGAAGCGCATGAACGGGCAGTCATGATGGAAACCAATCATATTTTCGGCCTCAATTACCTTACGGTTTACCATACTATCATTGATGCAAGAACATCAGAAACCGGTTTGTTAACAAGCGCGCAAGTAAATACGCTCTCGGCCATTGCTGCACAAAATCCTAAACATGCCGGAGCGTCAGTATACATAGCAAGAGGAATGTTGTGGTGTGAAGCAGGCCTTGAGTTTTACGATGCTGAAACCGACAGGGAGCCGGGCATAGGTGCAAGAATCCGTTTTGGATCATGCAGTGTGCCGGAAGACTTACAGGTGAAGCTTATAGATGAAACAGGTTTCGTTTATAATGAGATCCCTGTAATGCTTAGCGAAGAAGGAAAAGTATATGTGATGCCTGCATACTTGGCCGATTTGGATCAGGATCTCACCTATAAATTCCAATTAAACTATCCGAACAATGGCCCCGGATTGATGACCCTGAATGAATTATTACAAGTTGCATCCAATAATTATTACCTGGATTGTGGTGGAGCGATGACTAAGAAAGGGAATGATCCCAAACCGGATCTTGTAAATAACAATGAACTTACAAGTGGACCGATCCGAATCTATCCTAACCCGGCCAATACCTTCATTCATATTGACCTTCCCGGTGATCTCTTTTATGATGTGGAGCTGCATAACCTGCTTGGTCAAAAAATATATACCAATAAAATGGGTAAGGCAATGAGCATAAATACCATTAACTTTGAGGGTGGGGTCTATTTTATAAAAATAATAGATGCTTCAGGGCAAACAAAACATACTGAAAGAATTGTAATAGTAAAATAAGAACATTAACCCCGTTCCGGTGAAAACCAGAACGGGGTTTAATAATAAGCTGATGGCAAGAATTGCTTTTATATTTCTTTTAGTTCTCTGTTTATTAGGCACAGTTAATGATGCGTATGAGTATGTGATTCGTCTCCTGCATCATAAATCAACGATTGATTTCCTCAAATGAGAATATTATTCCACATAAAGAAAATATAGACTTTTCTGGAACCCAACGCAATAAGCATACTTGGCTGATTGGCATAGTTATTTCATTAAAATATAAAAAATCTTTTATATGAAAACTATACTTAAAATTTTTCTTGTAATGTGTTGCATTCAGCCATTACTGCTAATGGCTCAGGAAACAACTATAGACACTCACAAATATGTATGGAAGAAAGCCAGGAATAATTCATGGCCGGGTGTTGTAGATCAGCAAACCTATAGGTATAAGTTAGATGCAAATGCTAAACTTTGGTTCAGCGCAGATGGAAAGAATTGGCAAGAGGACGCTGACGGAATTTGGTCCGATAAAGAAGCCGTGTTTTACAAACTTGATGGGACTAAACTTATCCAAAGTACAGATGGAGGAAATACATGGAACGAAACACCTGAATGGAAATGGCTGGCTATTGATGGACGTTGGTATAGATTGGATAAAGACTGGGATGTTTGGGTGAGTAAGTAAATAAGGAGCATTAAAACCCGGTTTGCACAAGACTAAAATCTTCTGGAAAAGAGCTTGTTTCTAAGGATAACAGATAACAAGTCACGGATGGCACGTCCGCGACAACGGAATTACGGTTGATATCAGAGACATTGCCAGGCCTCAAGAGGGTGCCTATGATATAGGAGCTTATGAGTATAAAATAGCTTTTGGCAAAAGGAACATAACGGGTTTTTCAAGAGAAGAAAACAGCTCGTATCCCAATTTGAAAAACTTGGCGATTTATCCCAACCCTGCAACGGATTACCTGTATATTCAGATCACACCGGGAAGCAATAACGGGCAGCTTACGATTGAGCTGATTGATATGGCAGGAAAGCAGATATTAAGTGACAATAACTGTACTATTGCAGATGGAAAATCTTTAACATATAAGATTGCAACATCACAGGTGAAGGAAGGAATGTACTTTGTAAAAATTACTTCTGCACGCAGAACAACGATTGATAAAATAGTTATTATGAAATAGATCTGCAAAGTAAAATGAAGCGGTCTTGTTCTAGTTCGGGAAAGGTGATGCGCATAGTATTCGAAAGAAATGTTACAGGCTCTGTCTGCCTATTTTCCCCAAATATTACATCACTTGCATCTTGATCATAAGTTGTGTAAAACAGTATTGCTGGTGAAGCTGTAGTATTTGTTTTTTTCCAAACAATGATTGCAAAAATGTCAACGCCATTTCTTGTTAGGATCAGCACACTATACTGTATGACATAAACACTGTCATCTTGTGATGGTTGTTGGGCGTCCATACGCTTGCTCTTAAAGATTAGCAGATTTGTATTAGTTACAGGTTCTCAAAGCGGCCAATTGTCGGGAAACCTACTTACCTTCAGCTGCCGCATCATCCCTATTTTTAGGCCGGTTTTTAGTAATCTTGGGCGAATCTTCCCATTCCTGGGATTGATACGTTCGGAATCGAACCGACCATATTAGATTGTAAGTTAGGGAATCCCATAGTACTGCACCCTCATTATGGCACAGGAGTTATTTCAGGCTTCTGACGCTACCTGATTTTGTGTATATCATACCAAATTTACAGCCATTGCCGCTGAATTTTTAATCTGGGAAACAGCCCGGATATATTTTCTCACTTTTGATTGATAATCTTTAACACTATGAAATACATAAATTACGGGTCTATATCAACAAGGTTGATCATAGGCATTATGCTGCTGCTTAGTTCGGGCAATCTTACTGCGCAGAAATTTATCCGGCATTACGATGACGAGTTTCAGAATATCCAGTTTGTCTCTCTTGCTCCGGCCGATTTTGGTGCCAACAGCGTTGTGGTAGGAACAGTTCTGGAGGAAGAGTCAGGTACGAACACAGACCTTATTTTTCTGAAAATTTCATCCAAAGGAAATATCCTGTATTCACAACGGCTTAACATGCCAGGTTCTTCAGAAATTGCATCAAGTATCATACAAACTTCAGACGGAGGGTATGCTATACTTGGAGGTTCGAACCTACATGATCCAACCAATTATGATATCATGTTTGTGAAATTAAACAGCAACCTGGCACATACCACGCACCGGATTTTTAAAAATGTTGGTCATGATCATGGACATGGTATTTTCCAAACATCAGTCGGAGGCTATGTGATCTGTGGCTTTAACAGCCCTGCATTTACCAATAATGCCGCCAGAAAAATGCTGGTGATGAAAATAACTGCAGGCGGGAGCCTTGTGTGGAAAAACATGTATACCAACTCTTCTGCCCCGGGAGGCCCAGCGTATCAAGCCGCTTATGCAACAACCATTATTGAGTTAAGAAACGGAACGGATATTATGGTTGGAGGTTCCCACGCAGGAGCAAATAGTGCGCAACAAACTGTTTTTTTAAAGCTTGACGGAAACGGAGCTGTTTTATGGATAAAAGAATATCACGGTAATGGCGGGGATACTGAAGACAATAGTGTTTATTCTATTGTTCAGGATCCTTCTGGTAATATAGCGGCTGTTGGAGTCGGCAGAGGATATTCGGGCCAGCCAAGCTTTAATCCTGATGCCACTTTTTTTAAACTGGATATTAATGGAAATCTACTTGCCGCAAAATATTATGGAACAGGCCAAACAGAGGTAGCTCTCCATATTATTAGTAGTGGAAATACCTTTTTTCTATCAGGCGGATACACTAACGGCAGTTTAAGAGATACCTGGTTTTCACAAGTGGATGCCTCCGGAAATCTTTTAACACCAGTTCGCAAGATAGGGCAGCCTGCTAACAGTGAGTTAAGCTCGGGGAATAATATATTCCAGGTAATTGAAATTGAAGACGAAGAGGGTCTTGCTTACCATCTTATCAAGGGTATTAATTACTATGAATATGCTCCAGGGCTAAAGCGGGGGATTTATTTTAATACAGAACTAAATGCAACAACACTTAGCCCTTGCCATACTATTCTGCCATATAGCACCAATACAATTACTCCCACAATTGTTAATAGAGCTTGCCAGGCCTCCGTTCTAAATATGACCTTTGCGGCAGTTTCAGAAGAAGTGGAAATGCACTGTTTGACAAACAATGATTATTGTGGTGCATTGCCCTCACGGGTCTCTGAGGGGTCTGGTTCAACCGGAATTTTGAAACAGGACCGTTCAACATTCGGTCTGAAAGTATTTCCGAACCCAACAGTTCATGAAACAAATATAGAATTTGACCTCGGTGAAGATGAAGTTGTTACTACGCTGGAAGTGTATGATGTATCAGGGAATAAGGTAAAAACGATCGTTTCCGATAAACTGTTATCGGGAAAAAATACGTTTACCTGGGAAAATAGCACCAAAGGAATTTATCTTGTTATCCTGAATGCAAACGGAATAAAAAATCATATAAAAACAATAGTCCAGTAAGCTTTATAGCTGCCTGAAATCCTTCTTCAAAGCGGTTCGAAATTTGTCCTTCAGGGACTATAAAAATCCTCAAAACTTGCATCAGTCGCAAGTCTTGGGGATTTTTGTTTAAGGCTTATTTTTAGCCGCTTCCGGGCAGATGGAAAAAATTGGCAAGAGGACGCTGACGGAATTTGGTCCGATAAAGAAGCGGTGTTTTACAAACTTGATGGAACTAAACTTGCCCAAAGTGCAGATGGGGGAAATACATGGAACGAAACACCTGAATGGAAATGGCTGGCTGTGGATGGTTCGTGCTATTATTCAACTAAGAATTCGTCAATTAGTATATGACACCTTTATCATTCAAGAAAAATAAACTTGCAGTAACATAAGTTTACATCATGAACCCCAACAAACCCCTCATCATCCAACTCCTTATTGCCGACATGAAACACGAACAGCTACTAGCGGGCCTCAGCCGCCTGGGCTTTGAAAGCGATTGGCATAGTCTGGATCTTTCAGGTGTTGTGGCAGAGCTAATGGGCATACCCGAAGCGGACAGGAGTGGGGAATGGTTTGAACACTACATGGATTTTGTGGGGAAAGCAGGCAACTATCCTGTTACCGCAACCGGGAATAATTTGCAACCGCTGGCCGAAGCATGTTATGAAATGCTTCAACAATAGAGAAACAGTCACTTCGAGTATCCCGATAGCTATCGGGAGGGGTGGTCGGTGTCAAGAGCTATATCGAGAAGTATTCGTGAGCATACGGCTTAAATTGAACCCGTTCTCGATACGCGTAACGCAACACCAACCCCGCTACTCGAACTGACTACTATTAACCAACTCCCAACATCATCACTCAAGAAGGAAAAACCATCAACGGATAAGAAAAAACCATGAAGGGACAAGGAAAAAACACTATCGGATAAGGAAAAAGTATCAACGGATAAGGAAAAACCATGAAGGGACAAGGAAAAAACACCATCGGATAAGGAAAAAGTATCAACGGATAAGAAAAAAACATCACCGGTCATCCTAAAAACATAATTAAACTAACCGTTTGGCACAGTTTTCTCTCCAATAAACAACACTTAACCCATGACTCGCTATGCAAAAGATAATTCCACACCTATGGTTCGATAAAGAAGCCGTAGAAGCAGCCGCATTTTACACATCCGTATTTCCACAATCAAAAGTGACGCATACCACAACCATACACAACACGCCTTCGGGGGATTGCGACATTGTAAGTTTTGTGCTTTGGAACAAGGAATTTATGGCCATCAGTGCTGGTCCGCTTTTTAAACTCAATCCCTCAGTATCGTTTATGGTCAACTTTGATCCGTTACTGTTTGGCACCTCGGCCGATAATGAAACGGTGGCCCTGGAAACGCTGAATACAGCATGGGACAAACTATCGGAGGGCGGCAAAGTGCTGATGCCTATTGATAGTTATCCTTTCAGCAAACGGTACGGCTGGCTGCAGGATAAATACGGTGTATCGTGGCAACTGATCTTCACTGATCCGGAGGGAGACTCACGGCCCGCTATTCTGCCTTCGCTCATGTATACAGGCAACAGATGCGGCAAGGCTGAAGAAGCAAGAGCATTTTACCTCTCTGTTTTTAACAATGCCCAGCAAGGAAGCATCCACCGGTATCCGCAGGGAATGGAACCCGATAAGGAGGGAACGGTGATGCATACCGATTTCAGGTTAGAAGATACCTGGTTTGTTGCTATGGACAGCGCACAGGAACATGGTTTCGATTTTAATGAAGCCATTTCGTTTATGGTTACGTGCAAGAATCAGGACGAGATCGATTATTACTGGGAAAAACTTTCCGCAGTTCCCGAATCGGAACAATGCGGATGGCTTAAAGATAAGTACGGAGTATCATGGCAGATCACCTCATCCGAAATGGAAAAGATGATGCAGGAAGGCACGCAGGAACAAATAGACCGCATCACGGAAGCTTTTATGCCAATGAAGAAGATTGAGATAGCGAAGATTAAAAAAGCAGCAGAGTTGAAGGAGGAAACGGAGCTTATTACGTAGACGGTTTTCGGTTTATAGTCACTTCGAGTAAGCTTGGGTAGGCTTGTGTCAAGGGCTGTATCGAGAAGTATTCGTGAGCAAAGTTGCTAAAATTGAACCCGTTCTCGATACGCGCAACGCAACACCCGCGCCCGCTACTCGAACTGACTGCTCAACCTATCAACCCTTCTGCTCCGCATAAAAAGCACACACTTTATTCATCACACACTCACTATGCTTTGGATTAGTAGGTCTGCACGTTTCTCTTCCTAAAAAGGAAATGGCCATACCTACTTCACCCCAGTCCTTTTGAGGTACCACATCCATAATTTGTTTTTCTATTTTTTTAGGATCGGTACCTGTGGCTATGCCTAAACGCGGGGCTACACGCACCACATGCAAATCAACAATTACACCTTCGGCTTTTACTTTGGCTTCGCGCATAATCACATTAGCCGACTTGCGCCCGATGCCGGGAAGCAATGTGAGCTCTTCCATTGTTAATGGAATCTTCTTATCGTCTTTCACGGTATTGGCAAGTTCCATTAACCACTTCGTTTTGTTACCGAAGTTGCGCACTTTGCTGATGAACGGAAACAGCGCTTCCCCATCTGCACGGGCAAGTGATTTCATATCCGGAAATGCTTTAAATAATGCCGGAGCCAGGCTGTTAATATTCCTGTCGGAATCCTGTGCGGAGAGGATCACCATTACCAGCAATTGATAAAGGTTTTTGTATTCAAGCGGGTGAGGCTTGCCCTTGTATTGGGCAAGCAACGGTTTGAGTGCGGAAGGCCAGTCTACTGTTTTCATGAACGAAAGATACTAAAAAAGAGAAAAAATAGTTAGTGCACATTATTTTTATGCGGTATGGCAAGTTGCAAACTTCACAGAGCATTGTGTTTGGCTGATTGATTATGCTGATTGAAGTTTGCAACTTCAATCATTCTACACGAGCATGTTTGCAACTTGCTACGTGCAGACTAACACACATAAACCGACCCTAAAATTCCCCAGGGTTAACTATAACATTTACGGGTGCATAACACACACACCACCACAGACAAACACATCAATTGTTTTTATATCGCTGCTGAAGGTATAAATAAAAAGGACCGGTAACCGAAGTCACCAGTCCTTTTTATTTATCATTTTGGAGATTTGCTATGAGCAGGCTTACCCGCGAAGCAATCAAACCCCACCCGTTGCAGGTGTATTGTTGTAGGGCGTTTTTCTTTCGGTAATGAATTATTTACTTTCAAATGTCACTGTTGGAATATCTGCCGAAATCATTTGATTCAGGTAGTCTGCCCTGTCTTCTTTGAGTGTTTTGAAAAAGGTTGTAATGTCGTCAGCATAACTTCGTTTTGAGTATGCATATACAATAATTGCCTTTTTCTTTTTAGAAATCTCTATTTGTTTGTAGCGATAAACATTGAATTCAACGATAGTCATTTTTTCGTCTTTACTTTCTCCAAGTAAAAAATCCACTATGAATTCTTTGCCATCGGGGCTTTCGTTAACCTGATAATTACAAATAGCATCCGTTTTTTTCCTTGCAGCTAATTCCTTTATTTTTTGTCCTACTGCATCCTTTGTTTTTATGTCAGTGTTAAAAAGGTGGATAGTCAACATTTGGTTAAAACTTTCTGGCTTTTCTCCGTTTGGTAAATATTCCTGGATATAATAATTGTCATTAGGCTTGTCTGTCCATGCTAATGTGAAATTTATTTTATTGAACTCTAATGGTCCTTCTACGCCAAGTCTGTCAACAGGGTTGTCAGTGAAAGAAAAAAGTAGTGTTGAAAGTGCGATTAACGTTGTTTTCATTTGTGTCTTTTAAAATGCCCTATAACTAATATATATTTTTTATTCTACAATCAGTTTATTGTGAATAACCTGATTGTCTGAAGTCTGAATCTTCACAAGATAAGCGCCTTTGCTTACCGATTCGGTATTCCATTTTACACTTTGTTTGGCATCTTTCGTTTTAAGGTTTTCAAAGGTCTTAACCACTTTGCCACTTATGTCGGTGATAGTAACATTGAACGTCACATCATTTTTTACAGAGAGATCAATCATCACAAATCCTTTTACAGGATTAGGATACATATTCATAGTAGCCTTTTCTGTTTTCGGATCTTTTATCCCGGTAGGGGCAACTTTAGCCATGGGTCCTTTGATTGATTTCGATGGCGGGAATGCACATTTCTTTTCGGACCGTGCAGTGGCTCCACCTGAACATATTGCAGTGACCTGCCATGAGAAACAGTTAGGGGTAGTTAGTACACCGAGCGCAGTAAGGGCGGCAGCATTGAGTATATAAGAATTACCTGTTGCACTAACAGTGAATACAACGCCAAGGCTGCCGGGGTCGGGATTGCAACAAGTGGCGTCATTTATAATCAATTGTATGGTATATGAAACCGCTCCGGAAACGGGGGTCCAGGAGAGCACACCTGTTGCTGCATCATATACAAGGTTGGTTGGAGGCGTTAATTCTGAACAGCCATAACTTATGGGTGTTTCGCACGATTGATAACAAGCACTTTGGGCAACGCAAGCAAAACCGCAGTCATTTGTTAAGGCATGTTTAACCAGCCAGCATGGGCCTGCACCTGAGTAATTGACTGAAGAGCCGGTTTCCATGCCCATGTAAGTATAAGAGCCCGGGCTGCCGTTGGGGCTGCTGTAGATCTCCCATTGATGACCTCCCCCTGGGCTATTGGCCGTAAGCGACATACTTGAACTTGTAGGTGTCGACATACAGAACGATGCATCAGGACCCGTTACGATGGTGAGGTTACCATTGATCTCCATCCCTGTTGGTGAATAGGGCTCTGAAATGTTGCCATAGTTCCAAACCCTGAATATGATCTCATTTGCACCGGGATGAATATTGGCAGGATTAATAGGTAGGGTAATGTTTGTAGAAAAAGGATTGAAACCATATGCAACTAGATATGAATTGCCATTCACAATAACATGAGTGATCTGGTCATCTGCCCCTGCCAGGTTCAGATTAAATGTAGCTTCCGTAGCCAAACACTCTCTGGAGAAGTCAAAAGTCATCTTATAATAATAGTTACCCATTGGCGCATCATAAAGGTGGTCGCCTATACCATCAATCAAGGGGGTGATCCATCTTACTGAGGGATCAAGGCCTGTTAAATATACCATTGGAATTATCGGGCCGGTAGCCACACCGGTACCACAGTATGCGGGCTGATAAGTGGTGGAGCCGGGAACCTTTACGGTCCAGGTATCGTCAGTTGAACCAACGGCAATGAGACCTGATCCATTGACCCCGGTCCTGAGATCGATCACTTGTGCGGATGCATGTGTACAGGTGAATAACAATACTGCACATACGCAGTACATAAAAAAACGTTTCATGAAAAGCGGAGAGCCGGAACGCGACTCAAAAGGTAATGTTGTGCTCGTAAACATGTAATGTATAAATTAATTGGGTTGAATTTTGCCTACTCGTAAAGCTTTTCGGCAACCGCTAGCTTTATAGCATAGCCAAAACTAAGATCAGCTTATGTGACTGACTCAACCGTTGGAGAAATTTTTGGCACAACATGTCGGATATTTAAGATCCGGGGAATTGCAGGAAAGCATGACCATGCCCCAAAGTCGTCATCATCCTATATACCCTTTGAGGTATTGAAGGATGCTTGTTTTTTTTCTTCTCGATACTTCAATTTCGGTATCGTTATTCAGCGTAACCATACAATCTGTACCTTTTGTGTATTCACTTACATGGTGAATATTGATGATGACACTTTTGTTCACCCGCAAAAAATTGGGGAAGGGTCTTAAGAGGTCTTCGTAATCGGATAATGTTTTACTTGAAATAAATTTCTGACCACCCTCATCCGTGATCTCACAATATTCGCGCAAAGCCCTTACATAACAGATCGTATCAATATCGATGAGGTGAACTTTATGTTGATGGTGCAAAGAGATACGTTTGATGAGTGCGCTTTTTTCGTCTATGGAATGCACAAAATGAAGCACATTCTGTTGTGCATTATTCTGAATATTTCTTACTGTCTTATTTACCGCATTTACGAGTTTGTCCGGATCGATAGGCTTCAGGATATAATCTACCGCATTAAATTCAAAGGCCTGGATCGCATACTGATCGAAGGCGGAAACAAAAATGACATGGAAATCAATTTTGGTAAACAGGCGCAACAGGTCAAATCCCGTTTTTTCGGGCATCCTGATGTCTAAAAAAACAAGATTGGGGTTTGTTTCCGAGATCAGGTGAAAGCCAGATTCAACAGAGGAGGCCGTTCCCAACACTCTAACCTCTGGGCAATACTGAGCCAGCATCATGCCTAGTGTGTCGCGATTGGCTTCTTCATCGTCAATGATCAGCGTGGATATTGTTTTCATAAGCACTGTTAATGTTCGTTGTAAAGTTTTGTTAATGCCTCCAGCTTAAAAGAAATATCGACACGCGTTCCACCGGGAGCATCAGGCTTTTCAGGCAGGTCAATAAACTGAATGGCCGCGCTGTTTGTCAGAAAAAGCTTATTTAAACTTTCTATCCAACTCGTGATCAGGAATGTTCCCCGTGAATCGCGACCCTGTCTGTTTTCTTCTTCGTTATAATCAGGAATCCGTCTTCCCACACCATTATCAATAATGGAAATAACCAGATGGTCCTTGTCGATACTAATCTTTAAGATCAGCTTTGGAACTCTCCGGTCTTTAAGCGGCAACAGTCCATGCCATATTGCATTTTCAATAAGAGGCTGCGTAATGAGAGGCGGCACAAAAAAATCATCCGGGTTAATCTCTTTATCAATCTGCTTTTCAAAAATAAAATGATTGCTAAACCGCAGTTGTTCCAACTCTACTGTAATATCAATAATTTTCAGTTCATTAGCCAGGCTTGTCACCATTTTATCAGAATATTCCAATGCATACCTGATTAGCAGGCTGAATTTGGCAATATATCTGTTGGCCTTATCTATTTCATTGCTGTATACCAGCTGTTGAATGGCGGCAAGAGAGTTGGATATAAAATGCGGATTGATCTGGGCTTTTAAAGCCGTAAGGCGATATCCCGCAAGCTGGCGAATAATTCGGGCCTCTGCTTCTCCTTTTCTTTTCAACCTGCGATAACTATAGCCCATAACCAAACCGGCACTCAACAAACAACTTAAGATAACAACAACTAAAAACCAACGGGTTTGCCAGAAGGCAGGTTTGATATAAAAAGGGATATCGATCCTGGGGCTGGAATAATGAGTTCCGGTATTGTTTACCGCCCGGACCTGCAATAAATAGTGACCGGGAGACAGGTTCTGTAAATGTAATTGCTCACCCGCAATGACTCCTTCGCCAGCATCCGGGCCCTCAAGATGATAAGACAAGTCATATTCCTGGTTTTCATAAATGGGTATATCAAAATCAAAATAAAGGTCGTTTTCCTGATAAGTCAGATCTAAATGGTGCGGATCTTTTATTTCTTTGCCTGAGGTTACCGCCTCAAGGTAAAACCGTGGCGCAATTTTTTGCAATACATTTTTTTTATTCAGCGCAACAAGCCCCTGGGAGGTTGCTATATAAATGTGCTCACCATAAATCTCCGAAGCAAAGACCTCATTGTTAAAAATGCAAGACCACAATGCATGTCGCACATTGTTTGAAATTGACATGAACAAACCCTTGTTTGTTGACAATAATGTGGTGTCTCCCGTAAAACTGATATTGTTAATGACATTTGTAGGACAGTCGGCTATTTTCTCCAGCTTGTTATCAGGCTGCAATACATAGAGGCCATACCCCTTGGTGCAAATCCAGATAGTATTTCCTTTTCCCGATTTTAATGCCACAATTTTCCTTTCCCGCAAAGGCCATAAAAAAGGAGGACAAACCAATGAGTCTGCCAGCAGGAACAAGCCGTTTTGTGCACCAACAAAACAGGCATGATCATTACTCCTGATAATGAGGCTTCGGGTATAGGTCCGCGCCCTGAAAAAGGGTGAGATGATCGTACCCTGCTTTTTATCCTTTTTCAAAATGGCCGATCCCGAAATAAAAATAAGTGTGTCAGGATTTAACTGGGCAAAACCGTAACTGTTTATCCATTCTCCATTCATGTACGTATATGGCTTGCTTACAAACCGTTTTAAGGTTGTATCCATGCTTAAAATAGACCCTTTGGTTCCGATCAGGTACTCATTATTGAAAAGAATAATGTCATTCAGGGAAAACCCACTTTGATCCAGGTTGATCTTGTAGGTCGCACCACTGTTTTTTGAAAATAATGAGCCGGATGACGTTCCGATAAAAAGTGTGTGGCCGATCTTTTTTAACAGTGTAATATTTCCGGACAGTGCATCATCATCGTCATAAAAAACGTTGAACATATTACGGCAATAGAATAACCCATGCCCGATACTTGAAACCCACATTCCGTTATCCATGTCAAACAATACATCGGAAATCGCATGACCCTTTAAATGATGGGTAAGGATTCTCAGATTACTATCAAGTTCGTATATCCCGTTATCCGTGCCCAGCCATATATGACCTCCCGGACCAGTTTCCATGCAGATTAGCCGGTCCTTAAATGCTGTAGTATGTACTGAACCATTTTTGCCGATATGGGTTATTCCATGCCATCGCAGGATATAATAATTGCCATGGCTTTCCCGTAAATAGCTCCTTACCCCCCAATTTGGCATGGTATCGGCAGGGAGAATATACAGCACACTGTCTTTTTCATTCATGATCCGAATAACAGTATTACCGGGTACCGGCTTCTTATAAATGACCATGAAATCGGTTCCTTTTTTTTTGAAGTCAATGTTTCTGACAGTCAGTGGACCTTTACCTGTGAGCAATGAGCGTTTATTTTTAAATAATCGGTAACTCGTTTTGTATGTAGATAGATAGATCTCCGAAGAGTCAACCACAAGCATGTCGAAAAGGATCTCGTTGTCTGTGGTAATTTTTTTTGAAACGGCTTTCAGCCCATTGACCAGAAAAGCGCTGTCGTTCCTTATACAATAGATCCGCGCATTTGAGTTTCCGATATACAGATTACCCTGCAACGATCTGCGAATTACATATACCTTTAATTCATCAAAAGAGAGGTTTCTGCAAACCGGTATAAATTTCCGGCCATCGTGTTTTACAATCCCATACTGCGTGAAAGCCCATACATACCCTTTATCATCCTGGAATAGATTATATACCTCGCTTGAAGGTAAACCCTCCTGAACACCGAACTGCTCGAATCGCAGGGTTTGTGAAAAAAGTATAACCGGCAGCGTGAGCATTCCGGAAAAGATGACGAAGGTTCTTTTTAGTAAGGAGCAGGACATTGAAACAATAATAATAATTAAGATCCAAGTCTGTACACGACTTTTGCCGCAATCTATCGACCCAACTCAATATTGAAGAATGATGTGTAGACCAACACCCACAAACAGCCCCTAAAATTCCACAAAGAAAAATATTGAGCGTAACTATGTCCTTGGAAAAATAAGGGCGTAACAGAAGAGGCACATGAATTGTGTTCACTCCTGTTCTAATCATCATTATTATGAAAGCAACAGCTAAAAAAACAGCAAGCAGAGCACAAGCACAATCTATGGAATACGGAATGGAAGAATCATCCTTAATGAGATTGTTTGAAGATGAGTTAAAGGACATTTACTGGGCAGAAAAAGCGTTAACCAAAGCCTTGCCTAAACTAATTAAAAATGCAACGGCTCCCGAGTTGGCAAATGCCCTCCGCGTACACTTAAAAGAAACAGAATACCAGGTAGCCAATGTTGAAAAAGTATTTAAGCTTATCGACAAAAAAGTACAGGCAAAAAAATGTGAAGCAATGGATGGCCTGATCAGGGAAGCACAAGGTATTATGGAGGATACGGAAAAGGGAGCTATGCGGGATGCGGGTATTATTTCGGCCGCTCAAAAAGTGGAACATTATGAGATCGCAACTTATGGAACGCTTCGCACGTTTGCCCAAATACTGGGATTAAATAATGTGGTTGAAATTCTGGAAACGATTCTGTTGGAAGAAAAAACTGCTGATGAAACATTGACCGAAGTAGCTGAATCCATCAACATCCTGGCAGCTCAGGAAGCCTGGTGAATGTTTTCCTCAGATCTCGCAGATGACGCAGAAAAGGATCAGCGTCATCTGCGGGAAATAATTAGCTCGCGTCAACGTTTTCTTAAGGAAACTATGGTTAAACGTTTCTGAATGGAAAGATTATTTCCTACCCAATTTTACCAGCATTTTCACATGACCTTTAAGTGCTTTGAAAAAAGAAGGTTCTACATGATACGGAATTCCAAAATCAGCCATAACAGATTGCACAATGGGAGCAATCTTGCGAAAGTGCACATTGCATACACCTGCAAAAAGATGGTGTTCGATTTGATAATTAAGACCACCAATAAACCAGGAAACAATTTTGCTATCGGGTGAAAAATCGGTAGTGTTTACCACTTCATGAATGGCCCATGAGTCTTCCATCATCTTGTTTCCATCGTCCGTTACCGGAATAGCAAACCCGGATGTTTCCACAATATGTGCCGGTTGAAAGATGCAGGAAAGAATGAGTCCTGCAGTAACATGCATAATTACAAAACCAAGAATAACGGAGTACCACGAGAAACCCAATAACCATATTGGTAAAACAAGAATGTATCCATAATAGAATAGTTTATAAACGGTGATGCGCAGCAATGCTTTTTTAAGTGAGATCTTTTGCCTGATCAGCAGGTTGTGTTGTTTAAAATGAATAGCCTGCACATAATCTTTGGCGGTCATCCAGTACAAGGTCATGATGGCATAAAAGAACCAGGCATACAAATGCTGGTAGCGGTGAAACAATTTGCGGGGCTGCCGTGGCGATAAGCGTAAAATGCCCATGGTATCAATATCTTCATCCAGTCCGCCAATATTGGTGTATGTATGATGCAACACATTATGCTGAATTCTCCAGGTAACAGTATACCCACCTATTACTTCCAGAATATGACTGATAAAATTATTTACTTTTTTATTAGGGGAATAAGTGCCGTGGTTGGCATCATGCATCACAGAGGTGCCAATACCTACCATGCCCAAACCCATAAAAAACCAAAGCGCACAAAATAGCCAAATGTTTGTTCCTGTTACTCCGGAGATCATAACGGCATACGGAACAAAATACAGGAGGAGCACAACAACTGTTTTTAACCACATTTCTGCATTGGCATAGGGAGACAATTGATGCTCTTCAAAGTAATCATCTACCCGGTTTACAACCGTTTCAAAGAAGCTGTCTTTTCCTTTTGGGGCAAAACGAACAAGATTTAACCGTTTAATAACCATTCCATAAACAGAAAAAAATTATGCCATGGTGAAAGAAAAACGAATCAAAATTTGGTTTTCGTTGTGTATGGGAAGTTTGCGCAATGGGAAGAAAAGGAAACCCTGAATGTGCGAAGGTGTTTTTATGAAACGTTTTCTACAAATTGTAGAGAATAGTGTATGCTAAATCGGGACACAATGGCTTGGTGGTTAAGTTGGAATGCCTTTTTAAAACGAGTGTAAATGTTCAGACTTTCTTTTCTGAAAGATTAACATTTAACGTAAGATTAGGCGGTTGTAATGAGAAATACTGTACATTCCATTTAAATAATTCAAAAGTATGGCAAAGGATAAAATAACACTGGAGCGCATGAAGTTGATGCACCCTGACGTAAGAGAGGAAATGAATACCATTTATTCTTTAATAGATGTGGCCTTAACAGGAAAGGCCATTTGCAGGTTTGCGTATACGCTTAGAACCTACAAAGAACAGAATGACTTGTTTGCTTTGGGACGAACGGTTGTGAATCCGAACGGAAAATCAACCAAGCACCCCAAGGGTAGTATTGTTACAAATGCAAAAGGGGGACAATCATACCATAACTTTGGGTTGGCTTTTGATATTGTATTATTAAAAGACACAAAAGGTAATGGCAAATTTGACGCGGCCAGTTGGGAAACAAACGTGGATTTTGACGGAGATGGCAAACCCGATTGGAGGGAAATTGTAACCATTGCCAAACAACATGGCTGGGAGTGGGGAGGCGACTGGAAGTTTACGGACATGCCTCATTTTCAAAAAACATTTGGAAGATCAGTTGTGGATCTGGCTAAAATGGTGCAGGATGGAAAAGTTTTTGCAGGAACAACTTATCCGATACTTAAGTTATAGTATCAATAGGCCTGGATACAAAAAATAAGCAACTTCATTAATGGAGTACCTTTTTCATCAATGAAGTTGCTCATTATCTATTACTCATTCGAAACAACAACTCTCTTCACCACACTCGTGCTCTCATTATGCAAACGCATAAAGTACACACCTGTGCTTAATGCAGGCAATTCAGGAGTAATTGTATTTAATCCATTGCTCACAGCAATTTGTTGTGTATTGATTACACGGCCCATGTTATCGGTTAACTCACAAGTCACATCCATTTTCCCTTTCGATTCAAACGTGAGTGTTACCTTATCGGTTACAGGATTTGGATACAACGTTATGTCGGTTAAGGATTGTTCGGCAGTCTCTTCAATACCTACCGAGCCTTGTAAATTACCCATATCTAAAGTAGCTCTTCCTCCTGTTGCTTCCCAGAAATTGTATAAGGTGGTACCTTCCGAAGCAGGGCGCGAAAATTTCTCTACCTGCTCATCATACATGGTCCATTCTGTTGGCGTTAAAGCAGCAGGTGTTAATACCAGTACCAATACTCTGAACGATTTAGGTGATGTTAAAGGAGTAGGAGTGCGTTCGCCAAACTCTGTTACCACTTTTGTTTTATCATAGGTAATGCGTGTTGCTGCAGTAAAGGTACCGGCTGTAGAATTAGAAGCGGTAATATCACGGAACACATCAAATGTTGTGATCGAATCTTTAGGAATCAATCCCATCAGGTATAATTCGTAATTGGAGAAGGGCAAGCTGTTTCCGCCATTGGCAAACTGACCAAACCCTGCATGCCCATTAACCCCTGCTGAATACTGGTTTGGATTTCCGCCCACATTGGTTTGCAATGTCGATTGGTCAAACCCGCCTAACTGTCCTCCGCAACCCGAGATGCCCCAGTGTGGCTGAAAGTTAAACGTTCCCGAACCCGGACCAAAAGGATCAAAGCAACTGGTGTTGAGGGTGAAGTTACCCCAGTTGTGCATCAACTCGTGAAGCGATGGCCCGAATAGCATATCGGTATTTTGCGTAAGCGACATCAATGATTTCAGCTTTCCGGCCGAACCATAGGTGGATGCCTGACTGTATATTCCTGCGCCTGTTCCCGTAATGGCATTCGATACACCAATGAGTTGTCCTGCATATGTTAAATTGGTGGGACGTGTTGCATTATTATACACCAAAAAGATGAAATCAAAATCGTCTTTAAACTTGCGGTAAATATCCTGAACCAGAGGAGTGCGAATGTTCGGGTTGTTATAGTCATCGCTATCGTTCCAGTGGTTAAATTCGGTTTGGGTCATTTGCAGGGATGCTACACGCCCATTGGTATGTATAACCATTGGGTGGTTTTGTGCAAAAACGACAATGGCAGAAAAGGAAAAGGCAATCAGTGTAAATAGTTTTTTCATAAGCTGATGGTTTTGTTTAAAACGAATATAACACTATTTGACAACACACTCTGATTTGGTCGGATGATGGATGGGTAGGGTCTTGAATCTCGTAAAAAAGTTCTTACCTTAGTTTTAAATAACCCATACTTATGAATATCAAAAACCTCTCAGCTCTTTGTTCGCTTGTTACACTTATTGCTTACTCTTCCTGTACCAAGGATGGTTCAACTCCGTATACTCCCGGTGGTATTAATTACACATTGATTGCACCAACCTGTTTGTTAACCGATGTGAGTGGAACCATTGGAACGGAGGCAAGCATTGGACATTATGAATATGATAACCTCAAAAGAGTCATCCGTGAATCAAGGAACCATGATTCTGACGAAACTATTTATACCTATCAGGGTAATACTATCCATGAAACGTATAAATCCATTCATTCGACCGGTCGCATCACAATAAACGAGTACAAACATTTTCTGAATAGTGTTGGATTTATTCAACGAACCGAGGATGTTGATACATTTTCTTCATCAAAGGGAGAAACGTTGTACGAGTATAATAGTTTAGGGTATCTGGTGCGTGAAGTATACAGGAGAATTCAAATTTCAGCAACGGATACCAATTACTTTTACTATTACGGATCGAGCTATGTTTATGAAAACGGGAATCAAACAAAGGCGTACTCTTTAACGCTGAATTCAAAAGGAGTAGCCACGGATAGCACCCTAAATTTTATAGCAACGTATTATACCAATATGCCCGGTAAGTTTCAAACATGGTTAAGCTGGGTGGAACGAAAAGGCCGGCCGAATACAAACGAGTTGCAATCCCAGGGTTCTTCTGTGAATAAAATGATGACTGTTTCTTATGACCAGGGACCTAATGGATTTCCTTCAGGATACCATCTTTCGGAAGGAGGGTTAACAGGAGATCTCACGCTTGCATGGCGTTGTCAATAATCATTATTCTTTCCACTTATCTATTAGGTAAAGATAAGGTGCCATGAGGTGATGCCTGAAAATTTGCTTCGGATCTTCCGGAAATTTTATAGCGTATTCGGCATCAGGATTCAAAATGATAAAAGGACCAACACGCATATAATTGTTGCTATTGTAGAAGGTCGGAGGGCTGTATCCGACAAGGTGTTTTTGGACAATCTTCGACACTTCTTTTCCAAGGTATTTCTGATAAGTATCTCGTGCTTCTTTAGTGGGCTTATCTAATGAATTATATACATATTTCATCACAAGATTATTGGGAAACTTCTGTTTACTGATTCCATCTTTTGCATTTACAAACGGATTGGTTGGATTGAAATCATCAGCCGTTTGAATAGAGATAGGCGTTTCGGGAACCCAGTCGGACGTATTCACCACAGTATAACTCCAGCCACCTTGTGTGATGGTTTCGTAATCATAAGCATAATATAAATTACCCGGCTTAGGTGCAGCGCTGCAATACGATTTAAATTGTACGGCAGCCGGAATACGTTGTTGCTTTTGCAGATAACGCAGATGTGAAGTAAGCAAAAAGGTAAGCGCACCACCTTGGCTGTGTCCCGAAACAATAAATTGCGTAACACCTTTTTGAATGCACGAATCCAGGTGAGGCATAAGGTCTGTTGCAATGTATGCCATACCGGTGAGCCAACCCACGTGTACGGCAGCCCTGTCATTTTCGGCCAGTTTGTAACTAAAGGATGTTGAATCATTGAGTTTCATGATTCCTGTTGCGGGTACCATTGCAGCATAAAAATTTTCAATCCAACTGATAGTTTCCAAGGTTGTACCGCGTAAACTGATCAAAGCAACTTTATCCTGTTCATTCCACCATAACTCCCAGCGGTTATCCATACCAATCACTTTTGACCGGTATACCATTTGGTATTGTTTGGGTTTTTCAAACTTGCTTTGGTATACAGAGTCGAACTGCTCCACTGTGATGCGCAGGAATTCGGTGTATTCATTTTTGTCGAAGCCCGGTTTAAGGTTTTGTGCAAAGGCTGTTTGGGTAATCAGCAATAAGAGGAATAGTTTTTTCATAAGAGGTAATTGAGGTTAACGAATATAGTTGTAACAAACAATTTCCGTTTTGTATTTCAGCTAATTGCACAAAATAACATTCAAGTGTAATCTTCGTGCAATCCTTCTGCGCCTAGAGGTTAAACTTATTTTTCATGAAAAAAACGTTTTCTGATTTCCCAAACTGTCATGTAAGCGAATAGCGGAAGCACCACAAAGGAAAGCTTATTAAAATGCCAGGCATTTTCAAAATCGAGGTGAATAAGGTGTTGAATACCCCGGGTCATTCCACAGCCATAACATTCTTTATCAAGCAGTAAAACAGAAAGGCACATTGGGCGGCCGTAGTCAAAATAATCGGCAGGAAGTATGAGTAAGGTCATTGCCACTATTGAAAGAACAGCAATAATCGCATAGCCAATATATCTGGGGGGTGTTTTTGTTTTTTCGTTGGTATTCATCATGATAAAATAAAGCGGTATTTACGGGTCTATTTTTTTATTTCTACGATAGCGAACTCTCCCTTTTTTAAAACAGTTACAATAGGGGAGGAATTGATTTCATCTTTTACCAGTATATTAGCGGTGCAGGGATGTGATTTTCCTTCGCTCAGAGCAACAATTTTAATTTGAGAAGTACCCTCTCCAATAGGAATGGTGATTGTTTTTCTTTCTTTTTTGATGTCAATCTTGTCAATAAAAATTTTGTTGTTCACCAAAATGCTGATGGCATCATTATCCTCTTCTTCACCACCATCCCATATTTCTATTGTCAATTCTTTTGCAGTTGAATTTACCGAAAGCACATCATTGCCTCTCAAATAGCTGTTCTCCTTTTTGGAGAGCATATTGTTAACCTTATCTTTTATAAGTTTCAGTGAGTCCTCATTTTTGATTGTTTCAGGAGTCAGCATTTCATTGCTGAGGGCTTCAAGATCCTTGGTTGCAATAAGGTAAATAAGGCCTTTGGCACATATTTTCCCATCGAGATAGTTACCGGTAAATGATCCCTGTAGTATTGTCTTTCCACCAACGGATTTGATACCGGCATCCGAAACATGTACATAACAAAACTCATCCTTATTGGTTGTTGATTTGGAACTGATATTCTTTGTTTCATAAAAGGAAATTTTGTTGGCTTTAGGATTATACGTTCCCCTAATCACAGACTGTGTTCTGTTCTTACCATATATATCTGTAATAGATGTTCCTTCAATGATGCCGGGGGATATTTCAGTCAGACTGATTTTATAAGTGATCAATTGTTTACTTGATAATTGCAGTGTGCCAATATACTCATAGGACTTAATTCCCTGACTTTGAGCAGCATTGAAAAACAGCAGAAAAAATATAATCAGAGAAAGTTGTTTCATACTCTTTTTTTGAATTATTTGAGGGTGACAAATAAACCATTAAACTATGAAAAAATTAAAAATCTCTTTGATTGCTTTAGCAATTAACTTACTTGTTTTCGGTGGAACAGCCTACGCGTCATTCCCCGCAAAAAAAGAAAGAGCTGCAGAACAAACTACAACGGTTACCGACAAAGTAGCACCAACTGCAACCAATGCAACAATCCAGGCACAAGACAAAACCCCTGATACTGTTGTTTCAGCTGCTGATGCAGCCGGAAGAGGAAATGATGACATGTGGATCACACTAGCATTATGGTTCTTCTTAGGAGGATTTGCTGCTCACAGATGGTACAAGAAAAAACCGATTGGTTGGAACATTTTGTACATTATCACTTTAGGTGGTTGTGGAATCTGGGCTATTATCGATTTGATCAATATCTTAACGGATAATTTCTAATCGTTAACCATCAACGAAAAAAACCGTCTCAAAGAAATTTGAGGCGGTTTTTTTGTGTTAGGGACACACCTGTATAGTTGTAGCGCAACAATTTTATTCCCGCTCCATCAGACGTAAATAATAAAATGCAACGAGATAAGTTTGCTTCAGTCATTTCTTTTTAATTATTTAGAGTCGAACAAATAAACTACTTAACTATGAAAAAAATCAGAATCCCATTAATTACGCTTTTAATCAATGTTCTTCTTATGGGAGGAACAGCTTATGCATCATTCCCCGTACAAAAGGACAAATCAAACAAGCAGATGATTGCCTCGGAAGGCAATGTACAAATGCAAATACCCAATGAGAAGCTAAACAGTAAAGAGGAGGCTTCATTTCCTCAAGAGCCAAAGGCGGTAAAGAGCGGTGATATGGACGGCATGGCAGTAGCAGGATTTGTTTGTGCGCTTGTCGGATTTTTTATTGCAGGAGTTATTTTAGGCATACTTGGAATTGTATTCAGCATTATTGCTTTAAATAGAATGGGGACGTCAGGTAAAAAGGGTAGAGGACTTGCAATTGCCGGATTTATTCTAGGCATTATTGATGTTGTGGGAGCACTAATTATTATTTCAAGATTATAGAAATAAAAAACCTCTTCAATGCAATATTGAAGAGGTTTTTTATCTGATTTGAGGGAAATATTTTATACACTTTCCATTAATGTTCGGAACGCTACAAATTTTCCGTCAAAATATTTACGGGTTTCGGCTTGCATAGCCGGTGCATATTCGGCTTGATACTTTTCGTAATCGGCCATGGTGTTTGCCATATATTGAATCACATATGTACTTCCTGTTTCATCCTCCTGACGGGAAAGTAATTTTGAAAACGTAAAAGCTACAAACATGCCCGTATCCATTACCATTGGAATATGGATTTCTTTCATCCATTTTACCCAGGCATCATGGGCATCGTCTTCTATATTGATGGTTACGTTGTATATGATCATTTTATTGATTTAGGCTGTCGAAATTCGATATAAATTTTCGGTTTAAAAAGCTAAAGGCTAGAATCCAACAGCATCACCTCTCAGTGCACGGAACCTCTTACGAACTTCTGTGGTGAAGAAACTTCCGGGATATTGCTCTAAAAATTGCTCATACAGTTTTTGAGCAGCCGCTTTATCATTGAGCTTTTTTTCTGTGATATCAGCCAGCATAAACAAGGCATTATCTCCTAAAATATCGGAACCATGCTCTTTCAGTAACTGGTTTAAATAATTAAGACTTTGGGTATACTCCCGATTTTTGTAACTTAATTCAGCCCGTTTCATGAGTATATCATCAGAAAGGGAATGACGTGGAAACGTTTTTTCTATACTATCCAACAACTGCAGAGATTCGGCAATTTTGTTCTGGTAATAGTATAGATCTGCTTTGGCAAACAATAACAAAGGTTCTTCAATGCTATCAAGAGTATTATCCTGAATAAGAAGTGAAAGCTCCAATGCATTATTGGCAATCAATTGTGTGGTGGCTGTTTTGAGTACATCCAGCTGCGCACGGGCCCATTCAAACTCACCCATGTAATAACTTAGTTTGGCATTTCTGAATTTAGCCTCCTGTCCCAAAGGATCTTCTTTAAAGTCTTTATCCACCTGACCATACAATAACATTGCATCCCATTCCTCACCTTTCAGGATATAAATATCACCCAACTCCAGCTTACATTGTGCCTTAAACTGGTTGTCGAGGCGCGGCATATCAATCAGCTCAATGAAATGTTGAATAGCTGTTGGGTAGTCATTCATGTAATAGGCTTCCAAACGGGCAAGGTCGCGAATAACACTTGCTGTAAAATAATAACGGCCAAATTCGGTTAAAAAAGAATTGTAGTCCGTTTCAAGAAGCTTCATATCGGCAAGTGTATACTGGGTAGTATTGATTACTTTTCGGTTGCGCGCATTCAGGCTTCCTATGCGTGCATTCATGTAATTTACTTTATCCTTGCCTCCCGCAATAATATAGTTATACATGGTTGTGGCATCGTCATAATATTCATTTTGCAGTGCCAGATTAGCCAGATCAAGAATACGTCTTCCTTCTTCTTTGTAACGTTTATCTATGGCGCGGGCCTGCATAAAGGCGCTGTTAAAATCTTTGCGTTGCACATACAGCCACACAAGCATTTCACTAAAAGCATCAATATTGGGATACTCGCGGTATTTTTTGAGAAGTGCATTTTTAACAATTTCGACATCAGCCGGTTGTTCCAGATAGAGTTGTAAGTAACCCTGAATATCTTCCTGCAACATAGGGTTTCCTTGCAATGCACTCAGGTATTCATCCACCATTTTCTGCGTTTCTTTTTTATCGGCATACAACTTAGCCAGCTCAAAACAAAACAGAAGTGGACTGTTACTTTTTTTACGGGCTTTCTCCAACACCAGAATAGCATAATCGGCTTCGCCTCGTTTTTGAAAGGCTGCGGCCAGTTCACCGGCTTGTTGTTCTTCGCCCGTTACCTTGTTTAAAAGCTCGTCCCAGAACTTTTTGGCTTTATCAGGTGTGTTTGCTTTTTTGTAAACAAATCCCTGATCCACCCTAAAATAGTAGTTATCATCAAACCTGCGTTGTTGTTTTTTAGTAAGCTTTTCGGCATCCTCAAATTTATTAAGGCGAAAATAGCAGGTTAATAAATTATCGTAATAATAACCTGAGCCGGGGTTTTTGGAGATCAGCTTTTCATAAGCGTCAGCTGCTTTATCAAATTCATTATTGCTAAAATACTGGGCAGCCAGTTGCTCATCTGCCGTTTGGGCAAACAGGGGTTGAAAACCAACCAACAGAAAAAAGAAAAGATAACTCAAACGCAGCATAGTTGCGAAAATAGACATTTACGGAATGCTTGTGTGTAATAAACGAAAATTGCTTGACAAAATTTTATGTTATTTGAATCGTTAGATTAACTGCACACATTGAGTACACTTAAAAAACTTGCTTCGCAAACGGCTGTTTATGGCCTGAGCCAGATATTGGGTCGTTTTGTAAATTACCTCCTCGTACCGCTGTATACGTCTATTTTTACTACCGGTGAGTATGGCGTGGTTACCTTGATGTATTCTTATGTTACTTTTTTTAACGTACTGCTTACGTATGGAATGGAAACAGCCTTTTTCAGGTTTTCTCAAAAGCAGGAACAACCCGGTGATGTGTATGCAACAGCTCTGAAGTCCTTACTAGTAACATCCTCCGGATTCATTTTGTTGTTCTGTTTTTTGTCGTCACCTATCGCGGCACTTATCAAACTCCCTGAACATCCTGAATACATTGTTTATTTTACGATCATCATTGCGCTGGATGCTGTTGCAGCATTGCCTTTTGCATATCTGCGCCAGCAAAACCGCCCCATCAAATTTGCGCTGATTAAAAACATCAGTATTTTTTCCAATATCCTGCTTAACCTCTATTTCCTTGTATTGTGTCCATATGCAGTTAAAAACTGGGGAACAACCTTACCCTTTTATGAGGCAGAAATAGGTATAGGCTATATTTTTATTTCCAACCTGGTATCAAGTATTATTCCGCTTCCGCTGCTGGCTAAAGAGTTTATGGAGATGCGCGGATATTCCTTTAACAAAGTATTGTGGCGGGAAATGCTGGTGTATGCATTGCCAATGATGGTGATAGGTTTTGCAGGGATGATTAACGAAACCCTTGACCGTACCATCATTACCTATTTTTATGATGATCCCGAAGTGGGCCGCTCCATGAATGGGATCTATGGAGCCAATTATAAACTATCGATTTTAATGAGCTTGTTTATTCAGGCCTTCCGGTACGCAGCCGAACCGTTCTTTTTTAGTCACGCTCAAACAACCGATAAACGCACCATTTATGCTCAGGTGATGGATTATTTTGTATTGGTTTGTTTGTGCTTATTCTTGGGTGTGATGTTGTTTATGAATGTGTTCCAGCATTTTATCGGGCCCAATTTCCGTGAAGGATTGCACATTGTTCCCATATTACTCATTGCTAATATGTTTTTGGGAATTTATTATAACCTTTCCATCTGGTATAAGCTAAGTGATCAAACCAACAAAGGAGCAAAGATTTCGCTTGTGGGTGCTGCCATTACTATTGGTGCCAATATTATCCTCATTCCGCTACTGGGCTACACAGGTGCGGCCTGGGCTACCTTGATCTGTTACGTGAGCATGGCCGTTATGTGTTATTGGATGGGTGCCAAATACTATCCTATTCCGTATAATACAGGTAAAGTTTTACTATTTATAGCCGTTGCCCTGGTTTTATATTTTGTACATCAGTGGCTCTTACCATTTTTACCACAATCACCTTTGGTCCAAAACCTCATTCATGGTTTGTTCCTGTTGATTTTTATCGTGTTTGCATGGTTGTTTGAAAGAAACAATAAAGTGTTATTTTCGCCACGATAACGCCTTATATAAAACCATGCAGCTAAAAGTAATTAATAAGTCAAACCACGCGCTTCCCGCTTATGAAACAATTCATTCGGCAGGGATGGATTTGCGTGCAGTATTGGAGGAGCAAGTAGTATTAAAACCGATGGAGCGCAGGTTGATACCAACAGGTTTATTTATTGAGCTGGAGCAGGGTTATGAAGCTCAAATCAGACCCCGCAGCGGACTTGCGTTTAAACATGGCGTAACGGTATTAAATTCACCGGGCACGATTGATGCAGATTACCGGGGAGAAATAAAAGTGTTGCTCATCAATTTGGGACAGGAAGATTTTATAATTCAAAGTGGTGAGCGCATTGCACAAATGATTGTAGCCAAACACGAACGTGTGATCTGGGAAGAAACAGAAGTATTAAGTGATACATCCCGCGGAGCAGGAGGATATGGAAGCACAGGGAAATAGATAATTGAACAATTTAACGTAGAGACGCATAATTATGTGTCTCCACTCCACAGATTGTATGTATCCTGAACGAATCAAATAAAAATTTGCGAAGCCGCGAGAAACAAGAACATAAAAGTAACATAACAAAAATGAAGATAATTGTACCAATGGCCGGGATGGGCAAGCGCATGAGGCCACACACATTAACAGTTCCTAAACCGTTAATCCCGGTAGGTGGAAAACCAATTGTGCAAAAAATTATTGAAGACCTGGAGGCTGTTTGCGGAGAAGGTATTGAGGAAGTAGCATACATTATTCATCCTAGTTTTGGTAAAGAAGTAGAGAAAAAACTGATTGATGTTGCCGGAAAGCTTGGAGCCAAAGGAACCATTCATTATCAAAGCGAGGCATTGGGAACAGCACATGCCATTATGTGTGCTAAAGAAGCTCTAGATGGAAATGTTTTAATCGTATTTGCCGACACCTTGTTCAAGGCAGGATTTAAACTCGACAGAAGTAAGGACGGAATTATTTGGGTTCAGCAAATTGAAGATCCCCGCCAGTTTGGAGTTGTGAAACTAGATGGCAATGGGGTAATCACTGATTTTGTTGAAAAGCCGCAAGAGTTTGTAAGCGATTTGGCCATTATAGGTATTTACTACTTTAAAGACGGCAGTAACCTTCGCACCGAATTGCAATATTTGTTGGATAACAAAATCGTGACAAAAGGCGAGTATCAATTGACAGATGCTCTTGATAACATGAAGAAAAAAGGGTTGAAATTCGAACCCGGAAAAGTACAGGAATGGCTGGATTGTGGCAATAAAAATTCAACAGTATTTACCAATTCGCGTATCCTGTTTCACATGCATGCCGAAGGTGAAAAAATGGTAAATGATACCGTGAAAACAGAAAACGCCATGATTATCCAACCATCGTTTATCGGCCAAAATGTAGTGATTAAACATGCTGTGGTTGGCCCATACGCCAGTATTGGTGACGGCACGATTATTGAGAATTCTGTAGTGAGTAATTGTATTATTCAAACCAACAGCAAGATAAAAAATGCAGTGATTGACAATGCAATGATCGGCAATTACGTTGAGTACAACGGTGAGGCCAAAGATTTAAGCATTGGTGATTACAGCACACAACTTTAGAACTACGGTATTGACAAAACTAACCCAACATTTTCTTTTCCTTTTTCTGCTTTCGCTTGGATTATCGGCTGTTGCTCAAAAAACCGGAAAGCCATTGAGTGATGACGACCGGTTAAAATTCGATCTTGCTTTCGTAAACGGCAACAGGGAAAAAATTCTTTTTAATTATGATGAAGCATTAAAGCAGTTCAGGTATTGCTATGGACTGCAGCCCGAAAATGCCGCGGTTAATTTTATCATCGGTGATGTATATTTTCAAAAGAAGATGTACGAAGATGCCGAACGATATGTGGCGGATGCCGTGAAGCTGGATAAAGAAAACATTTGGTATAAAGAGTTGCTGGTGGATGTGTATATAGCCCGCAAAAAAAATAAAGAAGCAGCCGAACTCATGCTTGCAGTAGCGAGAGAGAAAAAGGAAGTGCAAAACATGTTGCAGGCATCATACTTGTTTGTAATGGCTAAAGACTATTCAAAAGCAATTAAGGTGTTGGAAGAGGTAGAGAAAAATGTGGGCATCAATGAAGATGTTGTGAAGCAGAAGGAACAAATTTACCTTGCACAAAACAAACTTAGCAAAGCTATACAGGAAGTTGAAAAATTAATTAAAGCATTTCCTTCTGAAACCAAATATATGGGCATGCTTGCCGATTTATATGTAGCAAATGGCAAGGCAGAAAAGGCCCTTGAGATATACAATGAAATACTGAGAAAAGAACCGGAGAACGGGTTTGCCTTGTTTTCGCTTTCAGATTATTACCGTGCGAAAAATGACAAGGAAAAATGGTACAGTTTGATGAAAGCGGGTATGGCAAGCAAGGATGTTGATGCCAAGTCCAAAATCAATGTACTATCATCATTCATGGGTGGACAGGATTTTACCGATCAATCAGCACGAACATTTGAGCTGGCAACCATTTTTGCAAAAGCAAACGACACAGAAGCGGCCCCTTATCTGGTATTAGGCGATTTGTATGCACAACAACGTAAATATGATTCAGCTCGATTTGAATACCGTAGAGCACTAACGATTGAACCGTCAACATATGTTGCCTGGCAACAACTTATATACTGTAGCTCGCAAATGCTAAACAATGAGTTATTGTTACAGGATTGTGAAGATGCAATAGAGTATTTCCCGGCCGAGCCGGCATTTTTTACCTATGCGGCCATTGCCAGTATGCAGCTCAAACAATATGATAAAGCAGTTAGCCATGCACTAAAAGGTTTGGAAGTTATTACTCCTGATCAAAAGGAAATTGAATTACAGTTGAATGCAACGCTGGCTGATGCCTATCATTACCTCAAAAACTATAAAGCAAGTGATTCAACATATGAAACTATTCTGAAGAATGATTCGCTGAATGCATATGCATTAAATAACTACGCTTACTTCCTGAGTCTACGAAAAATAAATCTGGATAAAGCTGCGGTCATGTCTAAAAAAAGCCTGGAGCTTGATTCAGAAAATGCTTCATATATGGATACGTATGGATGGATTTTGTTCACACAAAAAAATTACACCGGAGCAAAAGAATACATTGAGAAGTCGTTGCAATACTCACCTAACAATGCAGAGGTATGCGACCATTTAGGCGATGTGCTGTATCAGCTCAATGATAAGGAAGGGGCGCTAAAGAGTTGGAAAAAGGCCAAAGAATTAGGTAGTGATAGTAAATTGCTCGATAAAAAAATCAAAGAAGGGAAATTGTATGAAGAGTAAGATTCAATACCTGCTATTGGGTATAATAGGATTGATGGTTATCACTTCTTCGTGCAGGAGCAAAAAAGGAATAAAGCAGGATGAAAAGTCTATAGTGAACATGGGCAAACCCAGCACCAAGGATCTCTTGATTGCAGCTATAGAGCAACAACAAACCACATTCTCCTATTATTCGGCAAACGGAAAGGCCTCATACAAAGACAATGACACCAAGCAGGATCTTGGGGTAAGTATTGTAATGGAAAAGGACAGGTTTATTTACATGAACGTAACCGCCATATTAGGTATTACGGTAGCCCGGGTGTTCGCCACACAAGATTCGATTGTGATTTTGGATATGCTTCACCGCAAATGCATTATTGCGCGTTATGATTATGTGCGTAACCTTACCCATGCTGATCTCAACTTAACCAATTTGCAAAACCTGTTCATAGGTAACACATTGTTTCCCAACAACGCCTCAAAAAGCAAAATAGACAGTGTTCTCAATTATATTTTGATCAGTCAGGCTGTTTCTTCTTCGCATACACAGCAAACAATGTACAGACAGGATTTGAATGTAACCCGCTCAACGTTATCAGACCCTCAAAAGAATCAGGAAATGAAGGTTGAGTATGAAGAGGTGTACACTCAGGGCGGCAATCAATTCCCAAACAAGTTTTCTATCAACATTAGGGCAGAAAAAAATATGGAAACCAAATTTGAACTCAGCAATTTTGTGTTCGAAAAAAAGAAGGACATTCAGTTTACCATCCCTAAGTCATATGAAACAGTGCGCATGTAGGATTCTTATTTTAACAACAATGGTTTGCTTAACCATTGTTTCGTTTGCGCAAACATCACCCACAGCCCAACGTCAGGCACTGGAAACCAAACGGAAAGAACTACTCGAAAAGATAAAAGAAGCCAAACAAGTATTGGCCGAAACCAGGCAGAAAAAAAATACTACCGTAACGCAGCTGAAAGCGATTACCAGCCAAATCAAGACACGTGAACGTGTAATCAATAACGTACAGGAACAAATCAGTGTATTAGGCCAGCAGATTGAAGAATCAAGGGATTCTTTAAACAAGCTGAAAGCCGATTTGGAAAAGCTGAAGGCTGATTATGCTAAAAGCATTTTAAGTGCCTACAAATCACGCAATGTATATGATAAGATGATGTTCGTTTTTTCAGCAGAAAGTTTTAACCAGGCCCTTAAACGCATTCAATACCTCAACCAATACAGCGATTACCGTCAACGCCAGGCGGCACTTATTCTCAGCACTCAAAACGAGATCATTACAGCACTTAATCAAATGCTTGCCAAAAAGCAGGAGAAGATGGCCTTGATTGGAATGAAAGAAAGTGAGAAGAAAGAACTTGAGCAGGATAAGCAGGAAGAAAACAAAGTATTGGTTTCGTTGCAACAGCAAGAGAAAGAGGTACGCAAGCAGTTAGCCGAAAGTCAGGCAGCGGCCAGAAAACTAAACCGCGCCATCGAAGAAATGATTGCCCGTGAAATTGAAGAAGCACGGAGAAAAGAAGAAGCACGGAGACGTGAAGAGGCTGCCAGAAATGCAGCTGCCGGAAAAAGCTCCCCGACTAAACCCGAGCCGGCCAAACCAACTAAGGTAGAAAGCGATCTTTTCTTAACACCCGAAGTACTCAAGATGTCGAACGATTTTGAGCAAAACAAAAACAATTTACCTTGGCCTGTTGAGCGTGGTTATATAGCCGAAGCATTTGGTACCCACGCACATCCTACTTTAAGAGGAGTGCAGGTAAACAACAACGGAGTGGATATAAGTACCCAGCCCAATGCCAATGTTCGCGCAGTTTTTAAAGGCAAGGTGACTAAAATATTTAATGTACCCGGCATGGGCAAAATTGTATTGATTAGTCATGGTAAATATTTTACGGCCTATGCACGCTTAGCTTCAACAACCGTTCATGAGGGGCAGGTGGTAGATAGTAAACAAACCATTGGCGTAGTGGACACTAATGAAGATGGCGTAACAGAGGTACAGTTTCAGATCTGGAACATGGATAAAAAGCTGGATCCGGAAGTCTGGTTAAAAAATTAGCTGGATTTTGGTTTGTCAAATCCATTCGCTCATTTTTGTTGTTAGCATATAAATTATGAGTACTATAAAAACATGGGTGAGTGCAATGCGTTTACACACCTTACCATTAGCAGCATCAGCTATTTTATCAGGCATTGCCCTTTCTGATTTACACTACAGTACAACGGGTAAGGTGGCCATATTGTGCCTTACCACAGCCGTTTTGTTACAGATTTTATCTAATCTGGCCAATGATTATGGAGACTTTGTGAAGGGAACAGATAATGATAAACGGGTAGGAAATATGCGCGCATTGCAGAGTGGCGACATTACTGTGTCGCAAATGAAAAGCGCAATTATTTTATTGGTGATGTTATCGCTGGTGAGCGGAGTAAGTTTATTGTACAAGGCAACCAACGGACAATTCAACACGACTTTTATTCTCTTTTTTGGACTGGGTATTGCGGCAATTATTGCAGCAATCAAATACACAGTAGGAAAAAACGCTTATGGCTACAGTGGTTTAGGAGACGTTGCAGTGTTTATCTTTTTTGGTCCCGTATCGGTTATTGGAACATTTGTATTGTGCAATGGGCTAACCTTTAATTGGGTCAATGATAGGGTTATTTTGTTGCCGGCAATTGGCGTTGGGTTGTTAAGCACAGCAGTATTAAACACCAATAATATTCGTGATATCGACAATGATGAAGCATCCGGGAAATTTACGATTCCTGTAAAAATCGGGCTGCAAAAAGCAAGGGGTTATCATTCGGTATTGATTGTATTGGCATTGCTTTCGTTTAGTACATACTTGTTTATAGAATACACATACTGGGTGCAATTGTTGCAATTACCGGCAATGGTTTTAATCGTGAAAACATGGATTGGAGTATTAAAAACAGAACCCTCACCGGTTTATAACGGATTTTTAAAACAGTTATCGTTGGGAACATTGTTACTGGTTTTGGTATTTATTGTTACTAATATGATTGCCAGAATGGAAATGGCCTCACAGCTTATTCAGTCACTGTTATAACCATGATTGTTGCTTCTTATATCCGGCATGAATTAACACTTAAAAAGCAAGCTAGAACCTCACGCGGTACTATGAATACGCATGAGGTGTATTATATTGTATTGCAACAAGGCAATCGCATAGGTTATGGGGAAGCAGCTCCACTCAAGGGATTAAGCATTGACGACAGACCCGATTTCGAGCAAAAAGTAATTGAGTGTATTGCATACATCAATGATGGATTACCAATAGATGCTTTGCCGTTATCAGGATTTCCATCACTGCAATTTGCATTTGAAACAGCTTCCTTATCCTTGCAATATGATGTGCCCTTTATGGTGTTTGACAATTCGTTTCTTGCGGGTGTGCCTGTTAAGATAAACGGGCTTGTGTGGATGAATACTAAGGATGAAATGCTGGAGGAAGCATTTGCTAAGGTGGAACAAGGGTTTGATTGCATTAAATTTAAAGTTGGCGCATTAGATTTTGACGATGAGTGCAGGATGCTGGAGGCTTTTCGAAAACGGCATTCAGCATTTAAGGTAGAGCTTCGATTGGATGCAAATGGGGCTTTTGCTACAGATGAATCTTCCGAAAAATTAAAAATACTTTCAAGGTTTGAGGTTCATTCAATCGAACAACCCATTAAAGCGGGACAACATGATTATATGCACGAATTATGTTTGAAAACACCTATCCCTATTGCCTTGGACGAGGAACTTATTGGGGTGGATGTAATAATAGAAGGAAAGGATTTGTTGAAGATTATCAAACCACAATACATCATCTTAAAACCAACATTAATAGGTGGGTTTAAAAATGCTGATAAATGGATTGGATATGCTCAATCCAACCATATTGGCTGGTGGGCCACTTCCGCATTGGAAAGCAATGTGGGACTTAATGCCATAGCGCAGTGGTGTGCAGAACACCAACATACGTTGCCACAGGGATTGGGAACGGGTAACCTGTATCTCAATAATATAACCTCTCCGCTTGCAATACAAAACGGATATCTGCACTACAATATTCAAGAAGCCTCTTGGTCATTCCCTCCTAAACCCTAAATTCGAAATTAATGATCAGAAACATTAACAAGCAGGATATCTTAACAAGCTTCAATTTCTGGGCGATAGTGGTGTGTCTGTTTTTTGTTGTTTTCCTTACAGTTTTTGTCGAATACTCCGAGCATTATTTTTATTTTATCATTGGTGCAGTACTGTTTATTATTAACCAATACCTAATCTCGAAGGGAAGACTTAAAATAGCATTTATCATTTTTGTACTGTGCACCAATAGCATTATGCTAATTTTTGATGCCGGAATCATGAGCCCTACAAGAGGTTTTGTTTTCTATATTCCATTGTTATTATGTAATTTGATTATTACCAATTTTGATAACAGATTACCAAGACTGTTTGCAATTATGCTTACAGTTACCTGTATTAGTCTGACAACCTTTACAGACCTCACACCCAAGATTGCAGCGCATTTGTACGAAGTTGAACATCAGGTAATCGTTTCCTACTTCAATACATTTATTGCTATTTTTATGGCGGTTATGATTGCATATGTACTCTCACGATCATCACAAAAGGCAGAAGAAAATTTGCAGGAAAGTAAAAAGATTTTGAGTCAGAACGAAAAGCTGCTTAACTCCATTAATCAGAATATTGATGTTGCTATTTGCAGAACAGATTTAGTTTCGAATAGTCTTGTGTATGCCAATAATGCAAATGCTAAGGTATTTGGATATGATTCGCTGGATGAGCTTTTGAAAGTATGTCCTGATGATTTTTATATTGACATGGAAGAGCGGAACCGCGTAGTGACTATTCTGGAGAAAGAGGGTTTTGTATCCAACATGGAAGTAAAATACAAGCGTAAGGATGGTTCAGCGTTTTGGGGGTTATTAACCAGCAATAAAACTATTGATGCAAATGGAAACGTAATGTACGATGGTGCACTGCGTGACATTTCAGAAGTTAAAAACTTGCAGGAAGAACTTATTGCTGCGAAAGAATCAGCGGAAAAATCATCATTGGCAAAGTCTCAGTTTTTATCAACCATGAGTCATGAGATACGTACACCAATGAACGCGGTGATAGGGGCAAGTAATTTATTGTTGCAAGATGAAACGCGGCCTGAGCAAATTGAAAATCTACAGCTGCTCAAATCGGCCGGAAGCAACCTGATGCGGTTGATTAACAATGTACTCGACTTTAGCAAGATTGAACTCGACAAAGTAGAGTTTGAACAAGTTTCAGTTGATTTGTATCAGCTTATGGAAGAAACCATTAGTGCCCATACTCTTGAAGCACAGAAAAAGGGAATTATACTGGAGTTTGAAACAGACAGACCCTCGTATCCATATGTTCTGGATCCAATCCGGTTTATTCAGATCATCAACAATCTGATGTCGAATGCGGTTAAATTTACAGATGAAGGGCAAGTAACCATATCCATTAAAATTGTGGAAGAATCTTTGGAGATGGATACCTTAACAATAGCTGTAAAAGATACAGGTATTGGCATTGCAGCCGACAGGCAAGACAAAATATTCGACAGTTTTAGTCAGGAAAATATTGATACCACCCGCAGGTATGGAGGTTCCGGTTTGGGTCTTGCCATTACGAGACGTATCATACAAAAACTAAACTCAGCCATTGATTTAAAAAGTGAAAAAGGAAAGGGGTCAACCTTTAGCTTTACGCTTCAGTTAAAAAAACATGAGCAACCTCAGCAACCTCAACCCATTCATGAGTATGCGGATCGTTCACTGGAAGGTATGCGGATATTAATGGTAGAGGATAATAAGATGAATACACTTATTATGATGAAGTTTCTTTCCCGCTGGAATGTACTATGCGATAGTTGCGAAAGTGGAGATGAGGCTTTAAAGAAACTGAAGCAAAACAATTATGAATTGGTTTTAATGGATTTGCATATGCCTGAGATGGATGGTTTCCAAACAACAAAAATAATCCGATCCTTCAATACAGAAATTCCAATTTTTGCGCTCACGGCAGATGCCTTTGCTGAAACACGTATAAAGGCTCTGGCTTGTGGCATGAATGACTTTATCTCCAAACCCTTTGATCCGGTATCGTTGTTTAATAAAATTGCGCATGTCAGAGTATTGCATTCTGCTAAATATAATTAAGCCAACAAAAAACATGCACTACCTATATATCCTTGTTTCTGCTGACTTATTTGCAATATCACGTATTATCTTATCAAGTTCTTCTGCTGATTGGTTCAGATATTTCATCAATTGAGTGAATTCTTCTGGGTCGGCTTTAAACTGTGTTAACACTTCAACAATACCCATGATACGCGCCAAAGGAGCTCGTACAATATGTGATTGAATCCATGCAATTTCACCCAGACGCTTGTTTTTTTCTTCTATATTTTGGATGTACAACAAACGGTCATCATAAGCTTTTTGCAAATCTTGTTCGGCTTGTTTTATTTTGGTTACATCTCTTTCTACTGCTACCCAATGTGTAACCCATCCTGTTGCATCAGCCACCGGAGTTACGGCAAAATTAATCCAGAAGGGGTCCCCGTTTTTCTTGTAATTAATGGTTGTGATTTCATATGATTCCCATTTCCGAAGTGCTTCTCCAAGTTTTTTCAGCTCTTGAATATCAGTTTGGGGTCCGTGTAAAATTCGGGGCGATTTGCCAATTACCTCCTCCGGAGCATATCCTGTCATGCGGGTAAAGGCTTCATTTACATATATAATTCGGGGTCCGGGTTCGTCTAGCGGTTCTGCTTCGGTGATTAATACTGAATCGTTGGTATTGGTAATAACCGACTCCAGCAATTTCAGTCGGGCCTCTTCTCCTTTCTGCTTGGTGATGTCCTGCATGGCACCCACCATTCGGATAGCTTTTCCATTACGGTCGCGCACAATAATCCCCCTGTCAATCACATAAGCAAAAGTGCCATCGTGTTGTTCATATTTATATTCACCTGACCATTTCGATTGATTTCCCTCGAGAGCTTTGGTAATAGATTCCGCAATGATATCCCTCTCATCTATATGGATATGGTCAACCCATAAATCTCGGGAGGCAATAAGTTCTTCTTTACTGTAACCAAAAATGAACTGATAGTTCTCACCTCTATAAATCGTGTTTTTTATAATATCCCAATCCCAGATAGCATCAAAAGTAGCTTGTGTTACATAGTGATACCGTTGATTACTTTCCTCAAGTGAAAGGCTTAATAATTTTTCAACTGTTATATCCTGTACCGAACCTTCCAGTGTTTGGTTTTTACCAAAAGCATCTTTGAGAATAGTTCCTTTTTCATGCACCCACTTAACTGATCCATCGGGCAGCATAATCCGGTGTTCAACATCAAGCTCCTTAATGCCTTCAATCACGGCATCCTTTTCAGCATTGAAAAGGGTTCTGTCATCAGGATGAATAGTGGTATAAAAATAATCAAGTGTTGGAGTAAAGCTATCTTTGCTAATCCCCCAAATATTATATACTTCATCTGACCAATCAAAGGTTCTTTTTTCCAAATCAAGTTGCCAGTTACCCAGCTTTACCATATGTTGTGCCGTCAATAACTTCCGTTCGCTATCCTTAATTCGTTGAAGGTTTCGCTCCCGTTCTGTAACATCAATCACCGTTGATATCATTAGATTTTGATCAAAGACCGGAATGCTTTTAGCATTAATAATTCTTTCTTCACCATTTTTTGTGGTGATTGTAATTCCTTCCCAGTTCATGCGCTTAGGGTCTCCGCTGTTCACATCGTCAAGAATACGTGCGGAGATTTTTTTCCGATAGTGTTCGTCAGGATACACTTTTTCAAAAAAACGGGTAACATCAATCAACTCTTCTTTAGGCCAGCCATAAATATCAGCGAAAGTCTTATTCATCAATATGGTAGCATTATCTTCGGTCCGGTTTACCGCAATACCAATTGGAAGGTTTTCAATGGCCGTTTCAATAAAGGATTGATGTTCTTTTATTTGTTGTTCTTTGCGTTTGGTTTCTGTAAAATCCAGTGTTGAAACAAAAGCGCCTTCAATTTCACCGGCCTGATTCACTGCCGGCTTATAGGTCAAAGAGAAGATGCGTGTTCCTCCTTCAGGATCCGGCACTTCAATTTCGGATGTTTCATGCGCACCTGCCAATACACGGTCATAAATCTGTTTAACAATTACTTTTCGCTCCGGCTGAGCATAGTTGAGAATATTATCCCCCTTTTTAACACGAAGCTTAAAGTATTTCGAATAGAGCGTTTCAAATTGTCTGTTGAAAGACACAATGTTGAGAGCCTTATCCATCAGAATAAATCCGCCTTCGGTATTGTCAATAA
>JAZKGH010000103.1:0-42303 GCA_040386055.1 Bacteroidota bacterium | reverse complement strand
GAACCGCATTTGAAATGAAGACGTACCTAGAGCTATTGTCAATAAGTAATTTTAGTTGCAACTCATCATTTACCCGCTCCGTTACATCTCTAAAATTATTTACAATTCCGTTAATATTAGGCTCATCAATAAGGTTGGTAAAGGTTGCTGCTATCCAGCGCCAGATGCCATCTTTATGCATTATCCTACACACGTAGTTCTTAATAGGAACACCGGGATTGTTAATGGATTCTGCCAGCTTTTCAGCTACTTTATTTTTATCATCGGGATGCAGTAAATCAAACAGGTTAAGATGTAGAGCTTCGTGTTCATCATATCCGATTACATGCTTAATGGAAGCAGAAGCATAGAGGGTGTCTCCTTCAGTGGTGAGTATATCCATTGCACCACCGCTGTTTTCAACCAACAATCGGAAACTTTTTTCGCTTGCTTTTAATTCTTGTTCGGAACGTTCCTTTTCGGTTGCATCTCCACCTACGCAATACATAAGTTCACTTTTGACATCCCAACGGGCCGACCAAATCATGGGAACAATTGAACCATCTTTTCTGATATGACGATTTTCAAAATTTATTACATCCATCCCGCTAATAACCTCGGCAGCAATAGCTCTTGTTTTTTCTAAATCATCCGGATGCAGAAGGGCTGTATAATTGGTGTGAAGCAATTTAGCAGGATCATAACCCCAAACCTTATATGACGCAGCATTTATATTTGTAAATTCACCGTGAGCGTTTAAAGTGCAAATAATATCAAGTGAAGACGATAGAATATTTTGCAATTCAAAGTTCGCTTTAGCTAAGGCCTTACTTGCTTTTGTTTCTGCAGTAATGTCTTTACCAAAACAAGCAGCGCCCCATATGTTGCCTGCTTTATCAAGTAGCGGAGTAATGGAGATATAGCTACAATGAATTAATTCCCCAATAGCATCATGGGTTTCTTCTTTTATACTAAACTTCTCGCCTTTAAGTGCTCTTTCATAGTAATTTTTCCATTTAATGAGCTGTTCTTCACTCCACGCAACATCTAATGCATTGCTACCCGGCTGGAATTCCTTTCCACTCATTAGCTGGGCCAGATCTCTAAAGGCATTATTGCAGGAAATAATACGAAAGTCTGTGTCAACCGACCAAATAAGGTCATCAGTACTATTAAATAATGCATCCTGATGAGCTTCTTTTTGAATCAACTCTTGCTGATATTCATATTGCTTTGCCTTTTCCAATTCCAAACGTGTTTCTAACAGCTCTTTGGAATGAGTAATTTGCACCACTAGCCGGTATACTTTTCCGTTCTTATCAGCAAATGGTATAATTTCAATGTCTCCCTGAAAGCGTTGAGTGGAATTAGCCAGTGATATAATAAAACAATTAGTCAGGATTAGTTTTTGTTTGGATGTTACCGATTTCGCCAAAAGTTCGGAAAAAAAAGCAGTAGTAGAATCCGATTCTTTTTGTACAATGCGGAGCACATTGGTAATAAGGACACCCGGGTGAATATCTTTTGAAACAGAGGCCACCCTATCGGATTGAAACAGCACTTCATATTGTGTGTTCAACACCAATACGGGCTGGGAAAAAGCTTTAATCAGTTCGTTAGTGAAGTCGTCAGTTGTCATTAAAAATTTATGTCAACGGTATTTTTTTACCATCAAGTAGCAATATATTTTATTTAAATAGTTAATTAATGCTCAAGTATACGATAATAAGGAACTGTTTTGGGAATCCGGCTAAAAGATTTTACAATCGAAAGGACTTTTGGTAATTAAAGAGCCTGAAAGTTGGTAAATGCCTTGTTATAATGCTAATTTGCGCGGTTGAGAAAGTACACATGAACACTGAGAACAAAAGAAACGATTATACACTTAAACTTTCGGGCCTTGAACCGTTGGTTATTTATGAAGGCGCAAACTTCACCAATGTGGGTGAACGAACCAATGTAACCGGGTCTAAAAAATTTCTCCGGTTAATTAAAGAAGGCAATTTTGAAGAAGCATTGGATGTTGCACGTGAACAGGTTCAGGGTGGGGCACAAATCATAGATATTAATATGGATGAGGGGATGATTGATGGTGTGGAATCAATGGTTCGATTTTTGAACCTGATCGCTTCAGAACCGGATATTTCAAGGGTACCCATTATGATTGATTCATCCAAATGGGAAATTATCGAGGCCGGATTAAAGTGTGTTCAGGGGAAACCTATTGTGAATTCGATTTCACTTAAAGGAGGAGAAGAGGAGTTTGTTAAACAAGCCAGAACTGTTAAACGATATGGTGCGGCTATGATTGTGATGTTGTTTGATGAGACAGGGCAAGCGGATAACTACGATCGAAGAATTGAAATTGCCGAAAGGGCCTATCGTATCTTAACGGAGAAGGTTCATTTTCCGGCAGGAGATATCATCTTTGATCCTAATATTTTTCCTGTTGCAACAGGAATGGAAGAACACCGCAAAAATGCTATCGACTTTTTTAATGCTACTAAGTGGATTAAGGAAAATTTGCCGGGTGCAAAAATCAGTGGTGGAGTTTCCAATGTTTCATTTTCTTTTCGTGGTAATGATAAAGTACGTGAGGCTATGCACTCTGCCTTCTTGTATCATGCTATCCGGAATGGTATGGATATGGGTATTGTAAACCCAAGCCAGTTGGAGGTTTACGACCAGATTGACAAAGAATTATTAGAGCATGTAGAAGATGTGTTGCTTGACCGAAAGGATGATGCAACAGAACGTTTACTGGAATTAGCGGAGCGTGTAAAAGGAAAAGGCAAGATAAATATTATTGATGAAGAGTGGCGCAAAGGTACTGTGGAAGAGCGATTGAGCCATGCGTTGGTGAAGGGAATTATTGAGTTTATTGATGTAGATACAGAAGAAGCACGTCAGAAATTTGACAAACCGCTGGAAGTAATTGAAGGCCCGCTTATGTCAGGAATGAGTGTTGTGGGTGATTTGTTCGGACAAGGAAAAATGTTCTTACCCCAGGTGGTAAAAAGTGCACGTGTAATGAAAAAAGCCGTTGCATACTTAATGCCTTACATGGAGGAAGAAAAACGGAAGAATGGTGACATGAGCACTAATCAGGGGCGTATTCTGATGGCTACCGTAAAAGGGGATGTGCATGATATTGGAAAAAACATTGTAGGTGTTGTACTTGCATGTAACAATTTTGAAATTATTGATATAGGAGTGATGGTTCCTGCAGAAAAAATTCTGGAGGTAGCATTGCGCGAAAAAGTAGATGTTATTGGATTGAGCGGATTAATCACGCCAAGCTTGGATGAGATGGTGCATGTGGCGAAAGAGATGGAAAGGCTTGGCATGAAAACGCCATTGTTGATTGGTGGAGCTACAACTTCGCGCGCGCATACTGCTGTAAAAATCGATCCTGTGTATTCAGGTCCTGTGGTTCATGTGCTTGATGCAAGTAAGAGCGTACCCGTTGCACAAAGTTTAATTAGCTCGGATCAGCGTCCTGTTACACAAGCCAAAATCAAAGCCGACTATGAACAGTTTCGCATTGATTACAAAAACCGCAAGAAGGATAAAAACTTTGTAACACTCGAAAAAGCGCGCGAGCATAAATTCAAGGTGGAGTTTGATTCAATTGTAAAACCATCGTTTCTCGGAACCAAAGTATTTGATGATTTTCCATTGGAAGAATTACGCCAGCGTATTGATTGGACACCGTTCTTCCTTACGTGGGAATTAGTTGGAAGATACCCGGCAATTTTTGATGATAAAATTGTGGGTGTTGAGGCAAAGAAATTATTTGATGACGCGAACCGAATGCTGGATGAAGTTATCGGCAAAAAATTGTTGAAAGCAAAAGGTGTAATAGGTTTTTACGAAGCCAATGCAGATGGAGATGATGTCGTAATAAAATCCGAAATCACAAATCCGAAATCCGAAATGACTTTCCACTTCCTGCGTCAACAGAATGAAAAGGCGGCCGATCAACCGTATTTGTGTTTAGCAGATTTTGTTGCGCAAAAGGAAACGGGCAAACAAGATTATATGGGAATGTTTGCGGTTACTGCGGGTATTGGTATTGAACCACTGATTGAGGCTTATGAAAAGGATCATGATGATTACAACAGCATCATGATTAAATCAATTGCTGATCGTTTGGCCGAAGCGTTTGCCGAAAAAATGCATGAATTGGTACGCAGAGAATATTGGGGTTTTTCCACGGATGAAAACCTTACGGATGAAGAAATCATCAAAGAGAAATATGATAGTATTCGTCCGGCACCGGGTTATCCTGCTTGCCCCGATCATACAGAAAAGCGCAAATTATTCGACTTATTAAAGGCTGAAGACACAACCGGAATTATGTTAACCGAAAATTTTGCAATGTACCCTGCATCTGCAGTAAGTGGTTTCTATTTTGCCAATCCGGGTAGTAAGTATTTTGCTGTAGGTAAAATTCAAAAAGATCAGGTGGAAGAATACGCCAAACGCAAAAATGTTTCGGTGGAATATGTAGAAAAATGGCTGGCTCCGAATTTGGGATACGATAATTAATACCCTTGAATTGAATGAATGCGTAACTTGCGTGTAACCTACATAAAGTTACGCATATGAAAAGAGTAATAATAATAAGTTGTTTGTTGGCGTTGCAGTATGCAACCCAAGCTTACAATGGACGGAAAGGTGTTTCGGACGATCAGCTTCTGGCCTTTACTGCAAGCCTTGTTTTTTTGTTACTGATGATAGGCTTTTCAAAGGATATTATTACGTTTATCAAACAGCTACGGGGTAAGCATAAGCATCATCAACATTAAATTCCGAACACTTTTTTAGAGTTTTCAGTAGTTACTGCGGCTACTTTCTCTACACTTGTATTTTTAAGTTCCGATAACTTCTGAGCTACTTCTATTAAGTATGCGCTCTCATTGCGCTTGCCACGGTACGGAATAGGAGCAAGGTAAGGAGCATCCGTTTCCAGCACCAAATTTTCCAATGAAATGTTTTCAATAGCTTTGTCCAAGCCGCTATTCTTGAAAGTAAGTACACCACCAATGCCCAAATAAAAACCGAGCGCCACAATTTGTTGTGCCTCTTCCGCAGTACCGCTAAAGCAATGAAAAATACCGCGCAACGAGGGGTGTTTCATTTCGGCTAGAATGGCTATACATTCCGGTGTAGCATTGCGCGAATGAATATTGATGGGTAGATTATATTGTATGGCCCACTGAATTTGTTTTTTAAAAGCCATAATTTGTTGCTCTTTAAATTCAATAGACCAATAAAAATCCAATCCAATTTCACCTACCGCATAAAACGTACGTTTCTTAAACCACTTCTGAATCTGAAACAGGTGTGCTTCCACATGTTGGTCAACCGAACAAGGGTGAAGCCCCATCATTGGGAAACAGTTTTCCGGGAATTCCCAAACTAGGTTAAGCATAGGTTGAATAGAGTTCACATCTATGTTAGGAAGGAACATTCGTGTAACGTGTTTTTGCAGGGCACGGTGCATCATTCCTTTCCGATCGGCATCAAATTCTTCCGCGTATAAGTGAGCATGTGTATCGGTTAATATCATTGTTTTACATAAATGGTTTGAGTTGGGTACGCAAAGTCGCACCCAATAGGGTAAGCAAAGACCCCAATAATAATATTCCGATGCAAATCAGAAATTCACTCATTGGATTTCCAAATAATTCCTGTTCAAATACGGCTATCTCTTCCATTCTATAGTAATCTCTTCGTGTTTATCATTCCGCACTCAAAAATTCGCACTCCGCATTTCTTCCTAGTGTGCTTCCAGCCAGTTATCTCCCATACCCACTTCAGCTTGTATAGGAACTTCCAGTTGCATGGCCGCTTCCATCTGTTCCTTCACTAGTATTTTCATTTGTTCAACCTCACTTTTGTGCACATCAAATAAAAGCTCATCGTGTACCTGAAGGATCATTTTAGAATGTCGGATTTGGGATTGTGGATTTCGGATAGCGGTATCAACCTTTAGCATAGCTACTTTGATCATATCGGCTGCACTTCCCTGGATGGGTGCGTTTATGGCATTTCGTTCAGCAAATCCACGCACGGTAAAGTTCTTTGAGTTGATATCGCGTAAATACCTTCTGCGTCCCAATAGTGTTTCCACAAAACCATGTTCCTGTGCAAAATGAATGGTATCGCTCATGTAATTTTTGATGCGTGGGTATTGTTTAAAATACTCTTCGATTATCGCGGCAGCTTCCTTACGGGGAATGCCTAAACTTTGCGACAAACCGAAAGCTGATTGACCATATATGATTCCAAAGTTTACAGCTTTGGCATTTCTGCGCTGCTCACCTGTGACTGCCGATAATTCTACGTTATAAACTTTAGCAGCGGTTGCTGTATGAATATCAATGCCCTGTTTAAAGGCATCAATCATATTTTCTTCTTTGGCCATTGATGCAATTACACGCAATTCAATTTGCGAATAATCCGCACTCATCAATACATATTCTTCATTGCGTGGAATAAATGCCTTACGGATCTCGCGTCCTTTATCAGTACGAATAGGAATATTCTGCAGATTGGGATCTGTTGATGAAAGCCTGCCGGTTGCCGCTACAGCCTGATTAAAGGAGGTATGCACCCGACCCGTTTTAGGATGGATCAAAGTTGGTAATGCATCAACATAAGTCGATTTCAATTTTTGCAACTGGCGCACATCCAAAATGCATTTTGCAATTTCATGTTCGCTTAAGCCAAGCAATACATCTTCACCTGTTTGGTATTGCCCCGTCTTTGTCTTTTTTGCTTTGGGGTCAAGTTTTAAATGATCAAAGAGTACTTCGCCCAATTGTTTTGGAGAGGCGATATTGAAGTTAACACCGGCAAGCTCGTGAATCCGTTTTTCTAACATTCCGATTTCTTTAGCAAGCTCTACAGAATAATCATTTAAGAACTGTGCATTGATGCGAATACCTTCGCGTTCCATATCATTCAGCACATTGATGAGCGGAATCTCCACCTCATCAAATAACTTCTGTGCATTGCATTCAGGTAATTGCGGGGCAAAAAGCTGCTTTAATTGAAGTGTTACATCAGCATCTTCGGCAGCATACTCTTTAATTTTTTCCAATTCAACTGAGCGCATGTTGAGTTGGTTTTTTCCTTTTTTACCAATGAGTGTTTCAATAGAAACTGGCTCATAGTTCAGGTAGTTATTGGAAAGAAAATCCATACCATGACGAAGATCCGCGTCAATCAGATAATGAGCAAGCATAGTATCAAACCATTTACCTTTCAGGCCCACACCATAATTTTTCAAAATGCTTAAATCATATTTGATGTTCTGACCGATTTTAACAATCTGTTCGTTTTCAAATAAGGGCTTAAACTCGTTCATCATGGCTTGTGCCTCGTCTCTGTTTTCCGGGAAAGGAACATAGTAAGCTTCACCCTTTTTGTATGCAAATGAAAGACCTACAACCTCGGCTGTAAGCTCTTCCAGACTGGTTGTTTCACTATCAAAACACACTTCCGGTTGTTGCATAAGATCAGCAATCAGACTTACGCGCTTTTCAGCAGTATCAATTAAATGATACGTATGCGGAGTGTTTTCAATAGTGTTATTGGGTACAGATGGGAGCTCTTCTGATGCTGTTTCTGCTTCCTTTTTTTCAATGGCGGAACCCTGATTGAACAAATCAAAACCGCTATTGGCTATTGGCTTTTGGCCTTTGGTTGCTGATGACGCAGGGCTTTCTTCTGCAGTGGCAAACAAACGTTTGGCCATTGTTTTAAACTCAAGTTCTGCAAATAATTGCTCGCATGCCTCTTTGTGCGGTGGATCTAAAATGAGCTTTTCCTCTTCCAACTCAATAGGAACATTTAAATCAATTGTAGCTAAACGCTTACTCAGGAATGCTTGTTCTCTAAAATTTTCAACGTTTTCTTTTTGTTTGCCTTTAAGCTCATGCGTGTGCTCATACAAACCCTCCATGCTGCCATATTTTTGCACGAGAAGTTTTGCTGTTTTTTCGCCAATGCCGGGTATGCCCGGAATCCCATCTACGGCATCCCCCCACATTCCCAATATATCAATTACCTGATTCACGTCTGTTATTTCCCAACGTTTCAGCACTTCGGGAATACCCATTATTTCATAATCGTTGCCCAAACGGGCGGGTTTGTAAATAAAAATATGCTCACTTACCAATTGCCCGAAATCTTTATCGGGTGTCATCATATACACATCAAAGCCCTGCAATTCGGCTTTTTTGGCAAGTGTGCCTATAATATCATCGGCTTCGAAACCCGGTCTGATTAACAATGGAATGTTTAATGCCTCGGTAAGGCGCATGATAAAGGGTAATGCTTTGGAGATATCCTCGGGCATTTCCTGCCGGTGTGCTTTGTAAGCTTCAAACTCAATATGCCTGGCTGTTGGTTCAGCTGTGTCAAATGAAACTCCAATATGAGTCGGTTTTTCTTTTTTAAGAATATCTAATACAGTATTGGCATAACCAAAAATGGCAGATGTATTAAAGCCATAAGAGGTGATGCGTGGGTTTTGGCTAAACGCAAAATAAGCGCGGTAAACCAAAGCCATTCCATCAAGTAAAAAGAGTTTTTTGCGGGTCATTGTATATGTTAAAAGTGGTGTTCAAATATATTGAGTTTAACCGAAGAGCGCTAGCTTGTGTAAAACTTATAAATGCCGGTTACAGATAGTGTTTATGGCAATGCGAATCGCAGTTAGGAGGAGGGTTGATAAGGAGTGACTGTATCTCCTTTAACCAGAAACCCCTGTTGTGCCATTTCCAGCAACGGGATGTCGGAAAGGCTGTCACTGTATGCTTGCGCAATTGTTACCTGCTGCGGGAAATGCTTACGAAAAGCAACAACTTTTTCGGGTCCCTTACAATTTTTCCCGTCAATAACATACAATCCGTGATTCGTTTTAAGTTCTGTTCCAAGAAAAGTGATAATTGGAAGTAATGGTAAGAGCGGTTTGAAGTATATGGTAGGTGAGGCTGTTATCACTACACACTGAGTGTCGGAATGAGAAAGCAAATCCAAAATTCGTGGGTTAAAGTGTTTAGGATATTCCTTTTGCCAGAAGGCAGTGGCATCCTGATGAATAGATTCAACAGAGCGAAAAGCAAGAAACAATAAATAACAATTTTTGAATTGTTGGGTAGAAATAAATCTGGTGTGGTGTAGTAACCAACACGCAAATTGAACAGGCAACCACATTATTAGAATAGGATACCTGCGTAGGCAAAACAAATGAAACTGGATGAGAGAATCCTTGCGGTACAATGTTTCATCAAAGTCGAGTAAGATGATGGGCTTATCCATAAATAACCCAAATAATATATGCCAGCCAAAGTAACACTGCCAGTTGCAAAGGTCTGTCTTTAAGAGCAAGTGTAGTAGGATCACCACCATGTGAACTCTCAGGATGTTCAACAAGTTGGAAATATCGGAAGAAACCGATAACAACAAACACAACCGAGTATTTAAGGTTATGGGTATTAAAATCTGTTACTACCCTAAAATCAAAACTGTAAAGCAGGTATGCTGTGAGGCTGATCACGGCACAAATTAAAATATAGGTATCGAGTAATTTAATGGAATAACCTGCCAGTGATTTTCGGTGCGTTTCGGAATGTTCGTTGAGCAGTAACAATTCCGATTTTCGTTTGGAGAAGGCAAGGTATAATGCCAGAAAAAAAGTAATGGTCAAGATCCAGTCAGAAGGAATAACGTTGATAGCAGCACATCCTGCGAGAATGCGCAAGACAAAACCCATTGCCACACAAATGCAATCAATAATGCTGATCCGTTTGAGGTAAAAGGAATAACCGGCATTCAATACTAAATACCCAACCAGTAAATAGAGCATGGAGTAGGATAAATATATTGACAGACCAATACCGGATGTCAGACAGATAAAGCCAATAATTAAGGCGAGGGTAACGCTTACTTTTCCGGCTGCGATCGGCCGGAGGTTTTTGATGGGATGAAGCCGGTCGCTTTGCTGGTCCACTAAATCATTTATGATGTATACAGCGGAGCTGGTTAAACAAAAGGAGAAAACTGCAAGTACAGCACGCTTGAAATAATCGGGTTCCGTTAAGTGTTGGGAAAAAATAAGCGGCAGAAAAACAAATCCGTTTTTAATCCAGTTATGAACGCGTATTAATTGAAAAAATGTTCCCGACATACCTATTTTTGACAAATATAGCTTTACACATGGGAATAAAAACAGGGCTTTTTGAGAACGGAAAAATGGAAGATTTGTGGCTCCATAGCGGTTCTTTTTTCCTGTTATTGGGAACCCTGCCTTTTATCATACAAAGCATGTTGTTCATGACCGGAATACCGGTGAGCGGATGGTTGTTCCCTATTGTTTTTATTGGGTTAAGTATCTATTGCGGATGGGTTTTTATCAGAAAAAATGTTCCGGTAAGTGTGGTTGTGTTATGGTATCTATTGATGGCTGGGATGATCATTACAACCGGTTTGGTATGCATCCGTATATATGATTTTTCCTATGATGGGGTTTGGTATCATCAGGATGCCGTAAGATTGATGGAGCAAGGATGGAATCCTTATCATCATTTTTTAAGCCCGGAAGAAACCGGGAGGAGTGAGTTGTGTGTGAATCATTATCCCAAAGCAGTATGGACAGCGGGGGCTGTTGTCTATGCTTTCACCAATAAGTTAGAGTCAGCCAAGATCATCAACTGGATTTTTTTATTTGCATCTTTTTGCCTCACCATCTTTACCCTGAGAAAGGTGTTTTCAACAAATTGGTTTTGGACCGTTTTGGTTGGCCTGATGATTTCGTTCAACCCCGTTGTAATTTATCAGCTATTCTCGTTCTATATTGATGGTGTAATCGCCAATCTGATATTGTGTTTGGTGTTGCTGGTGCTACTATATAAAAACGGAACACTGTCAGGGTCTCTCTTTTTACTACTAATATCACTCACTACAATTTTTTTAATTAACACTAAATTTACGTCTTTGGTATATGTATGCGTATTGAGTGCCGTATATCTAGTGTATGAAGTGATATTAATAAAACGAAAAGCTATTCGTTCTGCTCTTATAGCTGGGTCAATTTTGGCGCTTGGCGTATTGTTATTTGGCTACCCTACTTATGTCAATAATACACTTACAAAAGGCCATCCGTTCTATCCTATCATGGGAGAGGGAAATATGGGAGAAGACATTATGAGTGTACCCTTTCCTGAAGACTTTAAAGGTAAAAACCGGTTTAAACAGTTTAACCTTGCCACATTTGCAAAGCCTGTTTGGTCAAGGGCTCCCGAATCAAGTAAACCTAAGGCGCTTTTTACGATTGAGGGGATTACTTATTACGATGAATATAGACGGGCTGATCCTGAGATGGGCGGATTTGGACCCTTATTTGCCGAAGTTGTGTGTTTGCTTTTGGGAGGGATTCTATTACTTTTAGTGTGGAACCGAAAGATATTTACAGTGCCGGTAATTATCGGATTAACAGGACTGATCTTGTCCATCATCTGTATTCCAGCCTTTTGGTATGCGCGGTATGCACCTCAGATCTGGATGTTTGTATGTCTGATGATCTTATTACTTCTGCGTGCAAAATATACAGCATGGCTGGGGTATACACTCATACTCATGCAGCTAATGAATTGTTATATGATTGCACAGCAGAATTGGGATACCCAGGCAACACGTACCCGGGAGTTGAATGCATTTTTTGTGCAACTAAAAGCGAAAAAAAATATTCCGGTTGTATATGCGGGTTGGACGGGGCCATTCAAAATTAAACTGGAAGAAAACAAAGTACAGTATGTAGCTGTGCAACGCACCTATCCCGAAGATTCAATTGTGTATTTCCCGCATTCGTGGATGTGCGGTGCATTTGTTGTAAAACAACCTTAGGTTGTTTGTAAGGCTTCCCAATATTCAACAGCTCTGCGGGTATGTGGAATCACAATAGTTCCACCTACAATATTGGCAACTGCAAAAATCTCAAATACCTGTGCCGTGGTAATACTCTGTTTATGGCATTTACCCAAATGATATTTGATGCAATCATCGCAACGCAATACCATGCTGGCAACCAGTCCGAGCATTTCTTTGGTTTGAGTGGATAGCGCCCCTTCCTCATAAGTATTGGTATCGAGGTTGAACAAACGTTTCAATACCAGATTATCAGCCGCCATCATTTTATCGTTCATTTTCGAACGGTAGTCGTTAAATTCTTCTACAGGATTGGTCATAGTGTTTATATTATCGTGGGTGGTTTCACACAATGGAAATCAGCACGTTTTTTATCTTCTTAAATCAACTTTTCACTTAATTTTTCGATAGCCGCTCGTACGGGAACATTTCCATAAATGATACTGTAAACAGCTTCAGCAATGGGCATCTCAATATGCAATTGTTCCTGGTTTAATTCATACATGCTTTTTGTGGCATAAAAACCTTCGGCAATCATGTTCATCTCCAGTTGGGCAGATTTTACGGAATAGCCCTTACCTAACATATTACCGAATGTACGGTTACGCGAATGTTGTGAATAGGCTGTTACTAATAAATCGCCAAGGTATGCCGAATGGTTGATCTCACGTGGATGGGCATGTACCTTGTATAAAAAGGCTTCCATTTCCCGGATGGCATTGCTGATGAGTACTGCTTGAAAATTATCACCATAACCCACACCATGACAAATACCACTAGCTACTGCATAAATATTTTTAAGCACTGCACCATATTCAGTTCCGGTGATGTCTTTCGAGATAATTGTTTTGATGTATCTGCAGGCAAGCAATGAAGCAAAATGTGTAGCGATGGTTTTGTTTAAACCGGCAATGGTTAGGTAAGAAAGTTTTTCAGATGCTACTTCTTCAGCGTGGCATGGGCCCGAAATCACCATCATGTTTTCATGTGGTACATCAAACTCATTCATCAGAAAATCGGCAACAATCTCTTTGCTGTGAGGAAGCAAACCTTTGATGGCTGAAACAATAAATTTGCCTTTCAGCCACTCCTTATCAATATCTTTCAGTGCATCTTTCAAAAATGCTGAGGGAACTGCGAGCACTAATAAATCGGAAGACTGAATAACAGCTTTCAAATCGCTGGTCACACTCACCCTTTCAGGATGAATTTCAACCGAACTGATATATTTAGGATTGTGTTTATTTTCCCGAATGTATTTGGCAGTTTCTTCACTTCGAATCCACCATTGCAAGGTGTTAATTTTACTTTGGGCTGAAGCTTTGTGTTCGCTCAGCATTTTGGTAATGGCTGTTCCCCAACTTCCTCCACCGAGTACCGCTATGTTTCTAGGTAATGTATCCATGCGGTAAAAATAACAATTTGCCCGAATGTTTTGCTACATCACACTTTCCAATAACCAATCGTACTAGTCTTTTTTGGCTTCAGCAGGACTTTCAAACAAGGCTTCCTTACTCACTTTTTGAATGCGGTCACCGTTTTTCAACGTGCGTGATACGGCACTATACGGCCCGGAAACTACTTCATCTCCTTCTTTCAACCCACTGATGATTTCAATATATTTATCATCCTGAACACCGGTTTTGACTTCACGAATAACAAGTTTGTTGTCGGCATTACACACAAATACTACCTCTGCATCGTCCTTACCTTTTTCAAGTTTACGTTTGCTTTTAGGGCCCGTTGCTGTTGTGTCCAGATCAGCTTTGTTGCGTGTTGTCACAGCTTCAATGGGTAGCGCAATAACATTGGCAGCATGCTCTGTTTGAATTTCAACAGATGCCGACATCCCCGGACGAAACACGGAACGTTTTTTACCGAATGCTTTTTCCAGATCGGCATAAGAACTGCGTAGGATTCTTATTTTAACTACAAAGTTGGTTACCTGATCGGAAGTTGTTGCAGCACTTGTGGTAGCGGAGTTGGCAATTTCGGTTACCATTCCTTTGAACTTACGATTGTTGTAAGCATCCACTTCTACTTCCACGGTATCACTAATACTAACCTTTACGATATCATTTTCATTTACATCAACGCTCACCTCCATATCATTGAGATTAGCAATGCGCATCATTTCAGTTCCTGCCATTTGAGAAGTTCCTACCACACGCTCACCTTTTTCTACATTCAGCTTGGATACAATGCCGCTCACCGGAGCAAAAATTTCAGTACGTGTTAAATTTTTCTTTGCTTCTTTCAATCCGGCTTCTTGCGTTTTCACCGTAAACTGCGATCCGATAACAGTTTGTTTGGCCGCTTCAATGTCTGCTTTGGTACTTAAATAGGTTGATTGAGACGTTTGAAATTCCCCATCCGAAATCAACTTTTGATCGTGCATTTTTTTATTGCGCTGAAACTGTTGTTCCACTTCATTAAACTTGGCTTCCGATTGTAACAAACGTGCGCGTGCGTTCGCTAAGTTTGCTTTTGAACTGTTCAGGGCAGCTTCCGCGCGATCAAGTGAAGATTGATACAACTCAGGATCGATGCGGGCGAGCAGGCGTCCGGCTTGAACGGAGTCACCTTCTTTAACATACAGTTCTGTAATTTCTCCCGATACATCCGAGCTCATTTTCACCTCAACTTCAGGTTGTATTTTTCCATTTGCGGATACTGTTTCAATAATGGTTTTGAGTTCAGCTTTGGATACAGAAACCTTTATTCCTTCTTCTTTTCCAATCCAGCCTGCGTTTTTCCCCATCACCACAAACACAATCAGCACAACGGCTGCTGCACCTAAATACCAAATTAGTTTATTACTTTTTTTTGCTGCCATACTTCGTCAAATCTATTAATTAATACAACCCTTTACCTAAATAAAAATCAAGAACTTTACGTCTGAACAGCAACTCATATTTTGACTGAACCAAATTGGTTTCAGCCTGTAAGTACTGAGATTTTGTTACAATAAAATCAGCAGTGCTCAAAGCTCCCAGATTGAATTGAGATTCAGCCAGCGTTAACGCTTCCTTATTGGCGTCATAATTATTCTGGTTGGATTCGTAGCGTTTTTGTGAGGATTTAAAATCAAGGTAAGCCTGATTTACGTTTTTGTACAAGTCAAGCTCTGTTTGTTTTTGAGTAAGCTCACTACTCATACGGTTAATGCGGGCTTTTTGAACATTTGTGCTTGCCTGGTATCCATTAAAAATGGGTACGGAGAGCGTAAACCCAACATTTTTCCCGAGGTTTCTATTAAACTGTTCACCAAAAGGAACGACCTCACTACTGCTATACTGAGGATAAGATGTAAAATAAGGAGATGGGTTACCAAAGGCATCCTGTCCGATAGGAACTAAAAGAAGGGAGGGCGTACCAACGCCTTGTTGTGTTTGAGTAGAGTAAAAGGAACTAATGCTCGCACCCAAAGTAAGACGCGGACTGCGGGTGCCCAAAGCAACATTATGCGAAATGCGGGCTGCTTCAGCACGGCTTTTTGCGGCTTGTACTTCCGGACTCTTATCTAAAAAAGATTTGTAAATAACATCGGCACCTACTATTTCATTTGGAATATTAGCAACGGAAGAACTATCGGGTTTTAGTATGGTATTATTGGGATCGGGAGCCATATTCATCAGCTGCCACAGGGTTAAATAGGATTGATCAAGCTGCGTTTGTGCTGTGATGAGTTGCGATTCTTCACTGGCATATTGCGCTTTGAGCTGGAGCAATTTCACTTTATTGACACCGCCCAATTCATATAATCGCTCTTGTCTTTTTAATTGTTCGGCAGTCGACTGAATTTGAATTTCGCGGGCAGTCGTTATTTCGGCATTCATCAATACCTGCATGTACGCGTTGGAGACTTGAAGTGCAATATTATTTTTTGTTGTAAGCAAATCTGCATCAGTTGCTTTAGCATTTGCATTTTGCTGTTTGATGGTATTCACGTTCTGAAATCCGTTGAACAATGTTACCGAACTGCTGATGGCAAAGTTGTTGCTTCTGAATGTGGCGTCCTTCTCTGTAGCATTGGTTACAGGATTAATGGCGAAACCAATATTGTAATTGTTAGTTGCCTGTCCATTAACGCTGGGCAATACATTCAATTTGCTCTGCAACCTGTCGGCTTCTACACTGCGTTGAGTGAGTTCACGCTGTTTGATGGTGATATTGTTTTTAAAAGCCTGATCAATGCACTCTTGCAAAGTGTAGCTGCGTTGTGCTTGCATTTGCATGCTGCACGATAAAATAACAGACAGAAATAGTACCTTGCGCAAGAGTTTGGTGTTATTGAATTTCATAGATAATCAATTGTATCGTTTCAAAAATAATGTTTAAACACACATTACCATCTTTTCTTCCGTTAATGATTCCTTCCCTTACATGGAAGGTTCAAACAAATGATAAGACCGTGTTTTTGACCTTTGATGATGGCCCGCACCCTGAAGTTACACCTTGGGTGCTTCAAACATTAAGTGCTTATAACGCAAAGGCTACCTTTTTTTGTGTGGGCGAAAACGTTACAAGGTTTCAAGATATCTATGATTCTATTTTGAGTCAAGGACATGCTGCGGGTAATCATACCTACAATCATGTAAAAGGATGGATTACACCCAATCGGCAATATTACGAAAATGTTTTGCGCTGTGCTGCCGTGGTGGGGAGTAAATTGTTTCGTCCTCCTTATGGAAGAATAGGTCCGCTGCAAATTCGTGAATTAAAGAAACAAGGCTACAAGATTATAATGTGGGATATTTTAACGCGTGATTTTGATGCCCATGTGAACATACAAAGAGCTATTAAAGCAACAGTTGATGCTACGCAAAAAGGTTCTATTATTGTGTTTCACGATAGCGAAAAAGCAAAGGCTCAATTGCAACAGATATTGCCCGAAGTGCTCAAACAGCTTTCAGACAAAGGGTTTACGTTTAAACAATTATCATAAAAGATGCTTCCGTTTATTTGTTTAGGAATAGTTGGTTTATACATCATCATACTGGTGATATTGTTTTTTAGTGTGGCTGCTGGTAAACCGGATTTGGCCAAACGGTTGGACGAGAATGAATGGCCAATGCTTTCAGTATTGGTTGCCGCGCGCAATGAGGAACAACATATTGTGCAGTGCTTACAAGCGTTGGATGAGTTGGATTATCCCCGCAACAAATTGCAGATACTGGTTGGTAATGACCAGTCGGAAGATACAACAGAGGCTTTGGTTTCAGCATTTATAAAAGATAAACCGGAATTTAAACTGGTGAATATTACAACCGGCATGGGTAAAGCAAAGGGTAAAGCCAATGTACTTGCACACCTTGCACATCTAGCAACAGGAAGCATATATGCTATTACTGATGCGGATATTATTGTAAACCGACAATGGGCAAAGGGGTTGGTTTCGCATTTTACAGATGACCAAATGGCTATCGTTTCAGGACTCACAATGGTTTATGATAAACCAATAGTTGCTCAGTTGATGGGGTTGGATTGGTTATTCTATATGGGGTTGATTAAGGGGTTTGATAATCTTGGTATGGGGTGCACTGCTGTAGGGAATAATATGGCCATTACAAAAGAAGCATATTGGAGTGTTGGAGGATATGAAACACTTGACTTTTCTGTGACCGAAGATTATAAACTGTATGAGCAGGTGCGCAAAAAGGGTTGGAAAACAAAAAATATTATTTCGCGAAACAGTTTGAATATATCAAGACCGGTTGGCTCGTTTTTGCAGTTGATGCACCAGCGTAAACGTTGGTTAACGGGTGCCCGCGAATTACCTTTTTACTGGTGGATTTTGTTCGGTGTGTTAGGTTCTTTATTCCCGGTTATTGTCATTTTGTTTTTTTATCAGCCTGTTTTAGCGCTGCAATTGTATGGCATAAAGGTAGGTCTGCAATCGCTGTTTATAGTGTTGTTGCAACACCGGTTAACCATGCGTCAAAATGTGTTGCTGGTGTTGTTGTATGATGTGTATGCTAATATTATTGCTATCTGTACACAGGTTTTTTTCTTACTACCCGTAAAAATGCAGTGGAAAAAAAGGACTTATTAGGACATGTGTTCCCCACCGAAATATTCGTAAACTTGCAAGCATAACAAAGTATCCATTGGCACATCCGCTTTTACAACAATTGGCAAACCACAATAAACGAGCTTTGGCACGCGCTATCAGCTTTGTTGAAAATGAGACAGCGGGGTATGAAGAATTGTTGCAAGCGTTACCAACAAGCCAAACACCGGTTATAGGTATTACCGGTCCTCCGGGTGCCGGAAAGAGTACGTTGATCAGTGCACTCACACAACAGATGTTGGAAGGCGGAAAGAAAGTAGCCGTGATTGCCATAGATCCAAGTTCGCCCTTTAACCATGGTGCATTGATGGGCGACAGGGTGCGCATGAGCGATCATTTCTTACACCCTGATGTATTTATTCGCAGCATGGCCAGCAGGGGAAGCCTGGGTGGACTTTCGCCCAAAATACTGGAAGTAACAGATGTGTTGAAGGCTGCATGGTTTGATTATATTATTATTGAAACAGTTGGAGTTGGCCAGAGTGAAGTGGAAATTGCCTCGCTTGCGGATACAACTATTCTTGCTTTAGTGCCGGAGGCCGGTGATGATATCCAAACGATTAAAAGTGGCGTAATGGAAATTGCAGATATTTATGTGTTGAATAAAGCCGATCGCGATGGTGCGAGTACATTCTGCAAAAACCTGACATTACTTGCGCATAGCCACGCAACAAAGGAGTGGGAAGCGCCTGTTATTAAAACAATAGCAACCAAAAATGAAGGACTGAGCGAACTATTGACCGCAATTGAAAATCATGGGAAGTCGGATACACATCATTTGCGCAAGGCTGTATTGGTAGCCGAAAAAGCACTTACCCTGATTAAAAATATGCGGACAAAAGATATTTCATTCTCTCAACTCCTAAACGAAATTAAAGTAGCGTTGCAGGATCAAAACTTTAACCTGTACCAATACGTTTCTAAGTTTAAATAATTGTCTCGCTGAGTTTATCGAAGCGCACTTGCGGCAATGTCTTCTGTGAGCACTTCGATAAACTCAGTGTGACAAGCTTCAACTCATACATGAACATAGCAATACTATCCGGCTCGGCACGGGCCAATAACAATACGATACGTGTGGGGAAAGCCATTCAACTTCGGTTGAACAAGATGGGTCATATGGCATCACTGGTGGATTTTCAGCATTATGATATTCCATTGATCAATCAGGGACCGATTGAGGAATCAATATTTACCGCATTTCAGCAAGAGTTAGCAAATGCAATGAAAGAGGCACAAGCCATTATTCTGATTACACCGGAATACAATTGGAGTACTACACCCGAAATTTTAAATTTCCTTCATCGTTTAGGCGACTATACATTCAAGCATTTGTTTGACGAAAAGGTATTTGCCACCGTTGGTGTTTCTACCGGTAAAGGAGGAAAAGCACCGGCATTACATCTTCATTCTATTCTGAATAAAATTATAAGCCATACGGATTTGGATTCTTTTGTTTCAGCTAAAATTTTTGAATCACACTATACCAAAGAAGTGTTGGATGAACAGGGAAACACCCTTGGAAATATACTATTTGATGCGGGATTGGATGATTTTATCAGTTACACTTTAAGAATGACTGAGCGATGGAATCAAGCCAGCCGCTAATTTTTGTTTTTCGGTTTTTTCTCAAGTGAAGCAATCTTTTCTTTTAATGCAGCAATAAGATCAGCCTGAGATTGGGTAAGTAATTGCAATTGCTGTAATTCTTTTTCCAGTTGCTTCAGTTGTTCCGCTTGTTTCGTGTTTTTGTTTAATCCATAAGGAGCCTGAGGATCATTTACCTGATTGGTTATTTCATCTAACTCTAACCCCAGTACTTCGCAAATTTTCTTAAGTGTATAGTAGTTGGCTTTACCCGTTTGTTCAATGCTACTGATGAGGGGCCTTGTCTTGTTAATTTTTTCTGCCAGCTCTTCCTGTGTCATTCCCTTACTGATGCGGGCAATTTTAATACGTAGGCCTAAATGCATGCCGCAAGGTTGTAAATAATATACTTACATTCAGATAATTATATTATTACTAGTGATAATAAAATTATTAATTTGATAATTTCAGAAAAAATCATTTTCCTTTGCATTCAAATAACTCTGGTCCTATGTTAAACCCCCACGCGATTACATCTTATTCACTCCCCGCATTAAATATGTTTCTCAAAAAGTGTTTTCTCAAAATGAGCATTACGACAAGTGTTCTTTTTGAACCGCATATAAATAGTGTTTCCGGCACTTGAGAAATTAATACAAACAATTAATGAAGAAAGGAGGCAAATAAGAAGCAATCAAAAACAACCACAACAGTTGACACTATTCAAGGGGAATAGTCAAACAAGTAGCCGTATTCACTAAGTGCTCCAAATACTAACAGCATAAACGCCTAACTGTTATAAAAAACCAAAGGCTCTATCAAATTTTAACCTCAATTCATTTTAAGAATGAAACACTTTTATGTAACACTTTTATTAGTGTGTTGCGCTGTATTTGCAGCGGTATCTCAAAATAATCCCATCGTGCCCGCGGATGGGAGTTCTGTAACCTACCAGTCGAGTATTTCGTGTAATACTACATCTTCCCTTACACTCACAAGAGGTGCGAACGGACAGATCAAGGTAAAAAGAGTAATTAAGATTCAGGATAACAAAGACATCCCAAGTGACCTGGTAGTTGAGAACACTGTTCCGTTTGTACAAAACAACAACGGTTTGTACACACTTACTATTCCGGATAACGGATTGCATTATTGGATAATACCATTTGAGCCGGGTGCAGATCCTGTTGCTATTCCCAATAACATGAATGTTCAGGTGAATGAATGTTACTGCAAGGAAGCTCCACCTGATTATAGCGGCTCGGCATATTGTGAACTTGGAATGATATGTGGCCCTGTAAACAAATTTCATTGTATACATAAAGCCTGTTGTGAATGTAAACTGATCACTACCGGTACATTATTTCCTACAGGATCAGGTGCCGGTGTAATTTTAAGTGCCAGCACTATAGTATTTGAATAAGGGGCAATTCAAATCGAAGACATCACCCTGCTTATGCAGGGTGGTCTTTGTTTAATTTAATAATAAGGTAGGTGATGAAAAGGATACTCCTCATATTTAGTTTGGTTTGGATGAATGCTCAACTAAAGGCGCAAGTAGATACTAGTGCCGTGCTTCAAGATATTCAAACGAAAGCGGATAAAATAACAGTGGTTTCTGTGAAGGTAAAGTTAAACCATAAGGCTTTTTATAACTCCGATACATCCATCACAGAAGGCAGTGTTGTTGCCGATTATTCGTATGCAAAAAACGCGTCATTTGCTCTTATATCCATACATGAAAAGGAGTACTCAAGATATCTGGTGTATGATACTTCCGCTATAGAATACAGCTATTATACTCAAACAAAAATTGTTAATGAAATAAAGAAAGTTGATCCGGAAAAGATAGATGTGGGAGGGTTGCTGGAACCTTTATTTCCAATGATTTTGGACAAATCACAAAAGTTTCACGAATGGTTTTTTGCAGATTATTCAAGGATTCAGATTCGTGATCTAAATGATACTACCGTTACGTTAGCATTTAATGGACCTGACAGTACGTACCTGCTGGAATCACCCAAAATTCAAATAGAACTCTATAGAAAGAACGGGTTTCCAAAAGAAATCATAACAAAGTTTACGTTAGCCAACAAAGAAGTGCAATATGATCATTACATTTTTAACTATAACCTCAGCAACGATGAGTTAGAACAACATTGGATAGCCTACCGAAATATTAAAAAATACACTGCTCAACCATTTTCGAATGATACAGGCACAAAAGAAGTGAGAGCATTTTTTAATAACGGAGAGGCATTCACTTCGCTACAGCTTTTATCACTTCAGCAAATAGACGTTCTGCTTACGGCTTCGGAGAAAAAATTTGTACTCCTGGATTTTTCCTACATAGCTTGTAAGCCGTGCAATGAGGCCATTCCAACATTAAACAGATTGGCAAATGATTTTAAGACACAATTGGATATTGTATCCATCAACCCCTTTGATAAACGAGAGCAGATACTGAAACACAATCAGCGGATGAATGTGCTGTATAAGACATACGTTATTCAACCGCAATCTTTTAACAAACTTTCGATTAAGAGCTTTCCTTATTTTGTATTGATAGGGAAAAATGGGGTTATTAAATTAGTCACCACAGGGTATGGTGAAAATTTATATGAAAGAATAGCCGAAATTATAAAGGAAACTCAATAGATAGTCACTTCGAGTAGCATATTGGGGCTTTGCCTTGAGCGTATCGAAAAGGGACGATATCATGGAAAACACTCGAGATTAACATAGGGCTCCGAGGTGTTCTTGCTACAACACCTTATACAACCCACCCTATATCTACTCGAACTGACTACTTTCTCTTATTTATTCATTTACTCCTTCTCTTCAGTCTACCATTTCTTAAAAATAACAAATACAGCCAGCACAATGAGCGCAAAGCCCAAAATATGGTTCCATTGCAGGTTTCCTTCTTTAAATACGTAAATATTGACCAGCACAAATACCGAAATGGAAACGGCTTCCTGAATGGTTTTAAGTTCGAACATGCTGAAAGGACCTCCATGCTCAATATGGCCTATGCGATTGGCCGGAACCTGAAATGCATATTCAAACAGCGCAATACCCCAACTGATGGCGACAATACCAATTAATCCGGTGTTTTTGAGCCAGTCGATCTTTTGAAATTGCAGGTGTCCGTACCAGGCAAAAGTCATAAACAAATTGGAAACAATGAGTAATACAATGGTATAGATTCCTTTAGCCATGATAAAAATGATTAATTTTCAAACAAATGTATTTTCATTAATGGACAAAAGCAGTAGTTTCGCACCCGACAGAAATAAATATATGAAACCGATAATCGATAAAATTAAAAAGACGTTAGCTTCTGATGGCGTTGGGGCTAAAGTTGTTGAACAGCTAAAAGAGTTACGTGAATATGTGAAAACAAACCTGAACGAACCGGGTTATGTGCGTATGATTCGTATGGCATACGAAAATATTGAAGAGAATGGTGGTGATTATACCTTCTTGTATCTGCAGGATGATGATGGAAAAGCAAACCTTGATTATTTGATGGACCTGTTTGCTGACTACAATAACAAATACAACCGCGAGGAGTTACAAGATATACGTAACCTGATGGAAGGTATTGTTCCGGAAGAAGGCGAGGAAGGTGAAGAGATAGGCGGAGAAGCTTAATCCGTTTTTAAAAGATATAAAAAATGCCCGGCTAAACAGTCGGGCATTTTTGTTTTACAGCAATTTCTCCGTGAGCTCATTCAGCTTTTGTTCGCTGTATTCACCCTGGGTGTGATATATTACTTTTCCTTCGGCATCCAGCACAAAAAAGTGAGGTTCTTTTACATCTGTTATATTTAGGTTCTTCATAAGGGTATTTACATCATCCTCACTTACCATAAAATTGGGATGCAATTTTTTCTCAACCTCTTTTTTCGATTGTTTTTTGGCCTCTGCCAATCCAAGTTTGGCAATGCCTCTGAGCATACCAACAAAACACAAGTTGGCATCATACATTCTTCCACCCATTAATCCACCCACACCTTCTGCAAACAATGCGGTATACAATGGATTGTTCCATCCACGCAAAGTCTTTTCTGCTTTGGGTGACATGGCCAGGCCTATCACCGAACGTTTTCCTTTTACGTCATTGGGAATCACCAGCGTTTTATCCGCTAATGTTTCGCAGTTGAGTGTAGGGAATATTTGCTGTGCATAGCTATGTATAGAGCAGCATAAAGTAAAAACAATCAGTAGTCTTTTCATTGTGATAAAAGATTTAAGGACACAAAAAAAGGAACTGTGTTATGCAGTTCCTCTTTAGGTAAATATAGTTTTGCTTATGCGTTAATCAATGTTTTATAATCTGCAGCGTTCATCAAACCAGCAACTTCAGAAGCATTGGTGATTTTGAGTTTCACCATCCATCCGTCACCGTAAGGATCACTGTTTACCAATTCCGGAGCACTATCCAATTTGTTATTCATTTCCAACACTTCACCACTTATCGGCATAAACAGGTCAGAAACAGTTTTCACCGCCTCAACAGTACCAAATACATCGTGCTGGCTAACAGTTTTGCCAACCGAATTGATATCTACATAAACGATATCACCCAATTCGTGTTGAGCGAAATCAGTAATACCTACGTAAGCTGTATCGCCTTCTACGCGAACCCACTCGTGATCTTTGGTGTAAACCAGTGTTTCAGGAAAATTCATAATCTGTTATGTGTTTTAAAAGTGGGTGCAAATTAAAAATTTAATGCGTAAAAAAAACGAAATTATAACTAATGCTTAATATTACCGGGAGTTGAATGTATGGCAAGTGGCTATTTGCCCTTATCTTGCACCCATGGCAGGCCAGTTATATTTAGTCCCTACACCCATCGGAAACCTTGAGGATATTACACTCAGGGCATTGCGCATTCTCAAAGAAGTAGATGCGATTCTTGCCGAAGACACCCGTCAATCGATAAAGTTACTAAAACATTATGAAATTGAAAAAACACTGATTCCCTACCACATGCATAATGAGCACCGGGAATTGCAGCGGTTTGTGACGATGCTTGAAAATGGAAAAAATCTGGCTTTGGTGAGTGATGCAGGAACGCCCGCAATAAGTGATCCTGGATTTTTACTGGTAAGAGAATGCTTGCGTAACAATATTCATATTGAATGTTTACCGGGAGCAACAGCCTTTGTTCCAGCTTTAGTAAAAAGTGGTTTACCAAGCGATAGTTTTTGTTTCGAAGGATTTTTACCCGAGAAAAAAGGCCGTCAAACAATGCTGAAAAAACTAGCTGAAGAAGAGCGTACCATCATTTTGTATGAATCGCCACACCGCTTGGTGAAATGTTTACACCAGTTGAAGGAATTTTTTGGTGGCAACAGACAGGCATCTGTTTCACGAGAGTTGACTAAGATGTTTGAAGAAACAGTAAATGGAACCGTGGATGAATTGATAGCACATTTTGAGGCGAAGCCTGTTAAAGGGGAAATTGTGATGGTGGTTGCGGGAAAGCCGAAGAAAGCGCGCCCCGATAGTAATCGGGAGGAATGAGCAAAATACGGAATATCTAAAATCGTACTCCAAAAGTAGTGGCATTTGACGCAGTTATAATTTAATGCTCAACGCACAATATCTAGAAAACAGTCATAATAACTTTTAGCACCAAGCTTAGAGCTAAGCCATGCATTAAAACTTATGTATTCATAATCGCCAGGTATGAATTCTTTCATCTGTACAAACTCATTGTGATCATAAATAAATGCATTTGACTTCAGGTATTTTGTATCCGTAAGAATGCGCTCGAGGATACGAACAAAAAGAGATTCTCGTTTCGAACCCTGCCTCTTTAGTACTGCAGCATATTTTCTTTTGATGCGCGACAATATGTAATAAGCATGTTCCAGATCTTTGTTTTCATAAGCAAATATTGCTCCATACAACTCAGTATATAACATCAACTCGAGCCTGAATCCACGCTCATTCAAAATGCTTTTCTCATTTTGACTCATGATCTCGTTATATATTTTAATACAGTTTTTATACTCCTTGCCTGAAAAGTATGTGGCCAGCAAATTAATTCTCAGTAAAAAATAGATACGGATAGACTCGGTGTAAGTAGCGTATTTTTTGTAGACGAATGCCATGCGGCTCCGGGCTTCTGCTAAGCGGTTGGTACACAAATAAAGATCGGTGTCACCTACGTATGGAATAAAATCGTAATAGGAATGATCATCAATCTGAGATTGGAATTTTTTTGCATAAAACGTATACAGATCCTGATATTTTTGAGCATTTTTATAATCCTTTGACCGTAGAGTTGCAACTCCGATTGCATCAAGCAAATCCATCAAAAAGGTGATCGGAATTTTATCAAGCAGTCGTTTTTTCTTCAATAACTCATAGCTATTAATGGAATACGATTTCATTTTGTTATAGTCCCGTTTTTCACGAAGCGCGCGACACATGATATTTACCGTTTTACAGTAGATACTTAGGTTGTCATAAGATAGCTTGTCGCTAAGTTCATAACGCTCTAAAATGCTGTTTACCAATTGGTCAATATCAGCATCCAGCTGTTTGGAGAAAAGCTCCCTCATTTCGTGAATAAGCAATGCATACGCGGCATTGGCATTACTATTAGTTTTAGTGTATGTGAGATTTTTTTCTCTTTTGTCCAACAGGTTCAGCACGGAGAAACCTTTAGGTGGTGGAACGGCTATATTATACGAATACAATATCTGAATATGATAGATAGAATCAAGCAGTTCATATTGCTCATCATCCAGGGCTAATTTCTCTGCTTTGATAAGATAGTCCCAGGCATGATTGTACAAATTTTTGCCGAAAAGATAGGATGCAACTTCAACCATATTGTGAATCCTGGATACATTGTTGTGCTTAATGTTTTCAAGCTGTATAAAGTACTCCAGGTGTCTCTTGAGTCTGTTTTTTGTCTTACGGTAAGTAGCGACATTACTGATATTGCTGTTACCGGTTCTAATCATAGTAAGCACCGTTACATCCTCGCGCTGTTCAATATGGGTGTTTCTTTTATTCAAATAGTATTTGAATTCCCGAACCTCTTCTTTGGTGAATGATTGAATAATTTCATCTACCGTATTTTTCATGTGTATAGGGGATTTTATGAAATATAAAGGTATTGAAAATTCTAATTATACAGGCTTTGAGGTGAAATTATTTTCAGTAATGATAAAAAGAGTACCAATGTATGGGGGATTTTTTGGACAAACTTTATGAGTATCATTTGTTCGAAAAGCTAAACTTTGGAATACAGTTGAATACATAAAAGCAACTGGGTTAACAATTAAATTAATATTATCAAATAGCCATGAAAAAGAGTCTTTGGACAATTAAAGAAGTTTGCAGAACAGTACTTGTATTAGGAGTACTTTTTCTGGTGCATCATCAAACGATAGCACAGGTTTCGGTAACAGCAACAGCAGGAACAACAGGACCTACTGCTTATACAACTCTAAGTTCTGCATTTAGCGCAATTAATGCCGGTACCCATCAGGGAGATATTACGGTTGATATCAGTTCAAGCTTTGTTGATCCCGCTACATCACTGTTAAACAGCAGCGGAAGTGGTTCGGCTTTGTATACCACCGTTTTGGTACGTCCGGTGAATGATGGACTTATAGTGGGATATACAGGAGTACAGGGACGTGGAGTTATTGAATTAAACGGAGCGGATAGTGTAACCATTGATGGTGATAATCCTTTTACAGCAGGTATAAACAGAAACCTTACTCTTACCAATGCGGCTACGGCTACAACTACTTTTACCTCAGTTATACGGGTTGCTACAGATGTAGCGGCTCCTTACACTGACGCGAATGGTATTGTTATCAAAAATGTAATTATCAATGGTAGTGCAGCTGGACGCAACCTAGCCGGTGTAACATCGGCTGCGGGTTCGGAGAATACTACGTTTGGTATAATGGCAGGACCTAATGGAGGGGCTACTGTGACGGCAATTTCAAGTGTAACTGCCGGAATGGCAACCGGAGCAACGGTAAATAATTTTACTGTTACAAACTGTTCGATTATTAGTTGTGCACGTGGTATTGCTTTTGTTGGCAGTAGTGCTTTGTCATCTTCAGGTGTAACCGTTACCAATAATGTAATCGGAGATCAGGCAATAACACTTTCAGGAGTGCCGCCATTTACCTCTCCTTCAACTACAGTATATACTAAGGGGATAGTGTTGCAAGGTGTTAATGCAGTGAACGTTAGTAACAACACGATTAAAAATGTAATCTCATATGTATCTACCCCGATAAGTGCTATTGAATTAACGGCTAATATTGGAACCGGAACAATCAATATTGCTAACAATAGCATTACAAGTATTATACAAAATGCATCAACTTCAAATGCTCCAAGAGGTATTTACCTGCTGAATTCAGCGGGGGCTTATACCATCAGCAACAATATCATTAGTCATGTTGAAGGTAATTGTCCTTCGAGCACACTACAACCAACCGGGATTCATGTAGTTACAGCGGCCCCTTCTGCCACTATTGAAAGAAACGTTGTGAAAAAAGTATATAACAGGAACAACCAAAGCTATGGTGTCACTGGAATTTTAATGGCAGGAGGTAGTAATATTTTGTTTAAAAACAACATGGTTTCAGATGTTCTTCAGGATATGTCTGTAGGAAGCTTTGGTACAACTTATCCTATTGCGGGTATCAAAATAAGTTCGGGGACAGGTCATAAAGTTTATCATAATACTGTTCACTTATCGGGCATAACTTTAGGTGCAGGGGCAGCAGCAAATCAAACCTCAAATTTTGCATTTTGCCTTACAAGTACAACACTAACGGGATGTGATGTGAGAAATAATATCTTTTCGAATATGATTAGTGGAGGCAATAACACTTCTGCACATACTTCCATCTTTCTTCCTACCGGAGGTACAATTGCAATGAATCTTACGCTGAATAACAACGCCTATTTTTGTGGAACAAATGATAGTATGCAAGGAATTGCGCAGGTTGGAACAACAACCGCGGGTTTTTATAAGCAGGCTAATTTTAATTCAATAGCGGTAACACCGGGAACTAATTTAAGAGCATACACCCGCTTATTAAGTGCAGCGGGAGATAATGACAGTGTTTCGATGGCTTTTAGTACTGCGGCACCTTTTACTTCGGCATCGGATTTACATATACCTGCCGGAACAACTACACCTCTTGAATCAACAGGGGCAACTACAACAGTTCTTACGGATGTTGATGGTCATGCAAGACCTGGTCCGGTAGGATCTATAAACGGAGGTGCATTAGCTCCTGATATCGGTGCAGATGAAGGAGATTTTATTCCGGTTAATTTTGTGTTTGACTCATCAAACGTTGATCAGATCATCACTTCGGTATTACAGGGAACACCAAATCAAACTGTTTTAAGAATAAGAGTTTATACTTCCGGATATCTGAATCCGAAAACATTAACCTCTCTTAAACTGAATACCAGTGGCAGTACCAATCCAATAGATATAACTAATGCCGCAATATATTACACAGGCTCCAGCTCGACATTTACTACAACTACAACTTTTGGTTCACCTGTTACAGCTCCAAACGGAACTTTTAATGTTACAGGAAGCCAGGTTTTGAGTAAGGGTGTTAACTATTTTTGGCTCACATATGATGTTAGTGCATCAGCTGGTCTGTTGAATGTATTGGATGGAAGACTGGATAGTTTATTGATATCCGGTGTCAGATATGCTCCTATAAATGGAAATCCTGCAGGTAATGTTCTTATTACAAATCCAATGACTTATCTGAGTTCCACCACCACCCAAAATAATATTAACAAGGTGGGGCAGGGTTCTGTGAATAATCAGATTATTGGAATCCGTGTAGTAACATCAGCGACCGGAACGCCTATTAATCTTACCAATTTTGATTTGAATGTAACGGGAACTACGGATACTTCGAATATCCGAAATATGAAAATCTGGTATACCGGAAATACGAATTCTTTTGCAACCACGACCCAATTTGGAACAACACTTTCTTATTTACCAGGTTCCCTTAATTTTTCTGTTGCAGGCAATCAGGCATTGACAAACGGAACAAATTATTTCTGGCTTACGTATGATATTAATCCATTGGCTACGGTTGGTAATGTAGTAGATGCCGAGTGTGTATCTACTACCATTAACACTGCAACCTATGTACCAACAGTTACGGCACCTTCTGGAAGTCGCCAGATCAGGGTGGAATATTGTCCTCCAACATATTCTTTTTCGTGTTCAAATGGAGACTTTGTAAATAACTTCAGTACTACCGGAGCAACTAACAATGTGTCAGTCCTCGGTTCGGGATGTAACAATACCGGTAACAGTTATAATTATTACCAATCACAAACAATTACGGCAAGTAAAGCAACTTCATTTGTGATTCATTATCAGGGTTCTGGTGCATGGCCGGAAGGGTTTAAGATTTGGATTGATTACAATCAGGATGGTGTATTTGATGTAAGTGAAATGGTAGCTAGTGCAGCTGCGTCTCTCATTATGAATCATTCAACCGTTACCATTCCGTGTACAGCATTAGCAGGCACTACGCGTTTAAGAATACGTGATGTTTATAATGGAATACCGGGAACAGCATGCAGCACAGAGGCATACGGTGAAGCAGAAGATTATGATATCGAAATTGTAGAGAATCCATTAGTCTATCAAAGTTCAACGGCTATACAACAAACAGGATCAGTAGCTGCAGGAAATATGGATAAGCCGGTGCTGCGTGTACCTGTTGTAGTGACGGGATGTGGAACAGCGTTGGCTACTACATTTGTATTTAATACTGCCTCAAGCACAAGTGCCCCGGCAGATATTGTATCAGCTAAACTTTACAGTACAGGAAATTCACCAATATTTAATACTAACAAACTTGTTGGAACCGTAGGGTCGCCAAATGGATCAATGGTATTTACAGCAAGTGATACTTTGTTGAATAATGATACCACCAATTACTGGCTGGTGTATGATATAAACGGATCAGCAGTTACGGCACACATCGTTGATGCACGTCTGGATAGTATACAATTAATGGGTACTTATCGCATACCAACAGTCGGTAACCCATCGGGAAGTTTGGTTGTTAGTCTTCCAATGACCTATGTAAATACTGTTCTTTCTCAAAGTGTAATAAGCAAAGTAGCACAGGGAAGTTCCAATAATCAGGTATTGAAAGTGGAAGTAATTACATCTGCAAGTGGGGCTCCGGTTAACTTGACACAATTGGATTTTAATGTAACCGGAACCACTGATACTTCAAACATCAGAAATATGAAAGTCTGGTATAGCGGAGGCGTAAATACTTTTAGTACAGCAACCCAATTCGGCACTACTCTTGCTTATTTACCAGGTACACTAACCTTTTCTATTACTGGTGTTCAATCGTTGAATACCGGATCGAATTATTTCTGGCTTACGTATGATATTTCTGCTACTGCTGCAACAGGAAATACAATTGATGGTGAATGTGCCTCAGTAACAGTTGCCGGAGTACCACAAACACTTACACCCGGAGCAATTACCGGATCAAGACAAATTCGTTTTCAATATTGCACTCCAACGCAAACAGGTACAACATTGATAAAAAATGTGACCTTCAATGCTCTTCACAATACACCTGCAACACCTGTAACACCTTTTTACAGAACATTTGCAGCTGTAGATTCCACTACTACAACAGTTGGAACCAGTTTAACATATAACCTTTCTGTTACCACAGCTGCTGCTGGTTCTATTTCTGTATGGATAGATTATAATGATGATGGTTTGTTTTCTGCATCTGAATGGAATCAGGTAACAACGAGCAGCACAGCAAATGTGGCCTCTGTTACTCCTGTTACGATTCCTTGTAGTGCTACTATCGGAGAGTTACGAATGAGGATCAGATCACGCAGTACAGTTCCTAATGGCGGTGGAGATGCTTGCACAGCATTTGCAGCAGGAGAAACACAGGATTATACTATTACGACTGTAAACACTCCTGTAAGCTATTCCTCAAGTACGGCAATACAACGAACAGGGAATGTTGTTCCCGGCTCGAATGATAATGCTGTGCTCAGAATTCCTATCCGTATCAATGGGTGTGGATTAGGCTCCATTACTTCAGTAAATGTAAATACGGTTGGATCAACCAGTGCAACGGATATTGTTTCGGCAAAATTATATGCAACAGGTAACTCAACAGTATTCAGTACAACCAAGCAATTGGGCAGCACTGTTTTTTCTCCAAGCGGAGCGTTTGTTTTTACCTTAACAGATACATTGTTGAATAATGATACAACAAACCTATGGCTCGCATATGACATCAATCCGGGAGCAGTATTCGGCCACGTTTTAGATGCCAGATTAGATAGTATTCAAATAAATGGAGTTTACCGCATTCCAACAGTAGGAGCACCAGCAGGTAGTTTGTTGATTGATGGTCCTATGACGTACCTATCATCAAGCATTACACAAAGTGCCACATCAAAAATCGGACAGGGTACATCGGATAATCATATTCTCGGTATTCAGGTTGTGACTTCTGCAGCAGGTTCTGTTGTAAATCTTTCACAATTTGATTTTAATACCAATGGCACAACCGATACATCTAATATAAGGAATATCAAAGTTTGGTATACAGGAGCAAGCAACCTGTTCGCAACAACTACCCAGGTGGGAAGTACATTAGCTTATTTACCGGGTTCAACTTCATTTAGTATTATAGGAAGTCAAGCTTTAGCGAATGGAAATAACTATTTTTGGTTAACCTATGATATCAGCGCAACAGCAACTTCGGGTAATGTTGTCGATGCAGAATGTCTTTCAATGATTGTTGGAGGATTAACGCAGATTCCTACCATTACAGCTCCTGCCGGAAGTCAGCAGATACGTGCGAATTATTGCGTACCTCCTTTTACAACCGGTTGTGTTGACGGAGACTTTGTAAATAACTTTGCTACAGTGGGTGGAATAACAAATATTTCGAATCTGCTTACAGGTTGTAATCCGAACACCAATAGTTATATTTATTATCCTTCACAAACACTCACTGTTCGTAAAGGAAGTTCATTAACTATTAATTACCGAGGTTCGGGCAACTGGCCTGAAGGACACAGAGTATGGATAGATTTTGATCAGGATGGTGTTTTCAGTCCCAATGAAGAGGTAGCAGGGAATACACCTTCAGCGGCTGCTCAAACGGCAACGGTTGTGGTACCATTAACAACATTGGAAGGAACAACCCGCATGCGTATCAGAAATGTTTATAATGCACAACCTGCAACTTCATGCTCAAGTGAAACCTGGGGCGAAACAGAGGATTACAATGTTCTTATTTTACCAGCTCCAGCTCCAACAACGTATACCTGGAACAAAACAGCTCCTGATAGTTTTAACCTAGCCGCAAACTGGACTCCTGTCAGAACATTTCCAAATCAAAACGACATATTGAAATTTGACGGAGGAGGCAGTGTTACTGTTCTGAATACGATGAATGCAATAGCCGGTCAGTTGTTTGTTACAAATAATACTACGGTAACTTTATCAGCGCCTTCGCTAACTACTTTTGTTGTGTTGGATTCATTGAAACTTACTTCAGGACAGATTAACACAGGAGCTAATGTTACACTTTCTCTTGGAAAAGATACAGTGTCAACGGGCGTACTAACTGGAACCGGAACCATTCAGGGAACGTTCAGACGTTGGATCAGCAGCACTACCTTAGCGTCATATACATTTCCGTTGGCAGTGGGAACAACTAATCGAACAGCAATCGTAGATTATACTGTAATTCCTGCTAACGCAGGAACATTAACGGCAATGTTTGTTTCCGGACCAACAACAAATGGTGGATTACCATTAACTCAAGGTGCAATCACCATAAATAAAATAGCGACAACCGGTTACTGGTCTTTTGCAGCAACAAATGGATTGAGTGGAGGAGCGTATACTGCTACTATAACTGCCGCAAGCTTTATTGGAGTTGTAAATCATACTTCTCTTGTATTGGTAAAACGTATCAGCACGGCATTACCTTGGAGTATTCCGGGAACACATGTTACAACAACCGGTTCAACAGCTATTCCGGTTCTTTCACGAATAGCGTTGAGTGACTTTGGCGACTTTGGAATTGGTGGAGACAGCAATGTGAATCCATTGCCAATAACCTTGATTAGCTTTAACGCACAGAAAAAATCCGATGATGTGTTGCTCAACTGGACAACAACAAACGAACTTAATAATACAGGATTTGCTATCGAACGAATGAGCAATAAAAATGATTGGAAAGAAATCGGGTGGGTAGATGGCTCAGGTTCAGCAATGACAATAAACAAGTATGAGTTCACAGATGAGTTGCCTTTCGTTTCAAATCCGGTTACTCTTTATTATCGGTTGAAACAGGTTGATTTGGACGGAACAATTACCTATTCAAAAATGATAAGCGTATCACCGGAAAATACAGATGAAGTATCAATTGTACAATACCCTAATCCGTTTACTAAGGAGTTTAGTTTAATCGTTCAATCGGATGCTGATGGTATCATGCAAACAGAGATTTATGATCAGAGTGGTAAGATGGTTTGGCACAAAGAACTGATTGTGGCAAAGGGATCAAACCTACTAAAGGTAACTGAAACAGCGGAGTTGAAACCAGGAGTATATTTTATAAAAGTGTTATTGGGAGATCAGGTATTCAACCTCAAACTAAGCAAATTGGAATAGGGGTTTATGCTGAAAATAGATGAAGACAAAACAATTAGAGATTCGAATGCCGGTAATGTTGGAATGAAAGAATTAAATATCGAAAAAGACATAACGGAGGCATCAACATTGCCGGCATTATTTTATAAGAGTAGCGAATGGTTTGAACGGAGCAAAGAGCACTTGTTTGCGGGAAGTTGGCAGCTTGTTGAAGCCGATGAGCATATTCAACAAAACGAAAGCGCTTTTCCTTTCTGGTTACTTCCGGGCTTCTTAAATGAACCGTTGGTATTGGTTAGGAACACATCCGGCATATTGAATTGTTTCAGCAATGTGTGTACGCATAGGGGAAATTTGTTGGTTCAACATTCCGGCAAATACAAAAAATTCCTCTGCGATTACCATGGACGAAAATTTTCTATTGATGGAAAATTTGACTCCATGCCGGAGTTCACGGAAGCTAAAAATTTCCCCCGGTCGTGTGAAAATTTGCATAAACTGGATGTGAAAGAATGGCATCAGTTTCCATTTGTGTCATTGAATCCGGCATTTGATTTCGGTGAAATATCGGAAGTAATGGATAAGTATGTGGGTTTCTTGCCTATAGACCAGTTTCGTTACGCATCTGAATACTCAAAGGATTATTTGGTGAATGCTCATTGGGCACTCTATTGCGACAATTATTTAGAGGGTTTCCATATTCCTTTTGTACATCCCGATTTAAACAAGGTACTGGATTACAAAAACTACAAGACCATTTTGTTTGATCACTGCAATTTGCAAATCGGGGTTGGCAATAGCGGTTCAGATTGTTTTGATCTACCCGAGAACCATATTCATTATGGGCAACAAATTTCAGCGTATTATTTCTGGATATTTCCTAATATGATGTTCAATTTTTACCCATGGGGACTTAGCATCAATATTGTGAAACCAATGTCGATGAAACAAAGCAAAGTATCATTTTATACTTATGTATATGATGAAACAAAATTTGACAAGGGAGCCGCAAGTGCGATTGATAAGGTAGAACGTGAAGATGAGTTTGTGGTAGAAAATGTGCAGCAAGGGATCAACTCTCGCTATTATCAGGCAGGCAGGTTTTCACCATCTAGAGAAAGAGGTGTTCATCATTTTCACTCTTTAATTAGTAAGTATATGAATAGCTAGTTACTTGGTGTTAAGCTGTGAGACAATTTATGCGTCTGATAGCTTAACACCAAGCGTTTCCATTTTGCGTTGTGTTTCTTCCCATTCGGCTGAGGGGATAGAGTCCTCTGTGATACCGGCTCCTGCATATAACAATGCCTTATCGTTACCTAATTGCATACATCGCAGGTTTACGTACAAATGCGTTTCGTTGGGTTTGAGTAAGCCAATGAAACCACTATAGAATCTGCGTTCCAATTGTTCGTTTTTAGAAATGAAGATGGATGATTCAAATTGTGGTAAACCACAAACGGCAGGTGTGGGATTTAAGGCCCCTAATAATTTGCTGAATTTCTGTTTAAGAATATCCGGTTTGGGTTTCCAGCTAATAGTACTGACTAAGTGCTTTATCGCTCCTGCTTCAATGGTTTCAACTTCGGTTTTGCGAAAGCCTGTTAGTTTTAATTCGCGAAAGGATTCCTCGATGAAAAACTCTGTCATGTTTTGCTCATCATGTTCTTTGTCGCTCCAGTCGGCTGCTGAGTCTATCGGTAACGTACCCGCCAATGCTACAGTCTGTAGGATTCCTTTTTCTACAGTCAGTAATTTTTCAGGAGTGGCCCCGCACCAGCTGCCTAATTCGTGCAGGTAAAAAAAGTATACACAGGCATGCGGATAGGCTTGAGTAAGTTGCTCAAAAAAATGTGCAGCGTCAAATGATTTGGATAAGGGAACAGCAATACATCGTGCAGCTACAACTTTATCCAGTTTGTTTTTTTGAATGGCCGTAATACCTTGTTGAACGTATGTTTCGTAAAATGATTGATCCGCAAAAAAATTGCTTGCGTTGTGTTGAAAAGAGAAATTGTGGGACTCAGCAATTTGATCCAATGCAGCGCCCCTTATACATTTTTCATTTACATAATAGGTATCAGCATTCAGTATATAACCTAAGTTTCCCGCACTGTATGGCGAACAAACAAATTGTGGTGCACCTTCTGTAAGCATTTCTACTTTGAGCAATTTGGGTTGCTCGTTACTGTACAGAAAATGGAGGTCGTTGCTATTGGGTAAACGTACAGCCGCAAAATTGAGTTTGTGTGCTGCGGCCTGGTTAAACCTTTGGCGGATTAAAGTTTCGTTCATCTTTTTTTAATTCAATAACGGCCATGGTAAGTCTGCTGATGCAACATAGTTTATCATGTTCATCGGTGATACGGATTTCCCATACCTGAGTGGTACGTCCAAGGTGAATGGGTTTGGCCACGCCATACACGTATCCGTTTCCCTCATGTGCTGAACGAATATGGTTGGCATTGATATCCAATCCAACCGCTACAAATTTTTCTCTGTCCAGACACAGATTAGCGGCTGTGCTTCCAATACTTTCAGCTAACACACAATAAGCGCCACCATTTACAATGCGTAAGGGTTGAACGGTGCGATGGTCAATTGGCATTTTCGCTTTTAGGTAATCAGCACCATATTCAGTTACTTCAATGCCAATCCATTCGCATAGGGTGTTTTTGTTGCGGTCGTTTATTTTTTCGAGATCAATGTTTCCGATAAAAATACTCATAGGTGTTGTTTATGTACCGCAAAGAAAGAGGAATTCTGAATGAACTATAGCAGGTGCTTGATAATTTTTACGTAGAGTTCTTCCTGATTGAAAGGTTTGGTCACAAAGTCGTTCATCCCGGCCTCCAGGACCCTACGTTTGGTTTCCGAAAAAGCATCGGCAGTAAGAGCGATGATAGGAACAGTTGGATTGAGTACGGTTGTATTTTTAGAGCGAATAAAAGTGGTGGCTTCAAATCCGCTCATTTCAGGCATCTGCAAGTCCATCAATACAATATCGAAGATTTCTGCACTCAGTTTTTCAATGGCTTCACTACCATTGGAAGCAATAGTAATATTAGCGTTCCACTTGCTCAAAATTTGTTTTGCTACAAACTGGTTCATGAGATTGTCTTCTGCTACCAATATACGCAACTGGTTCAAATCTTTATTTGCTATCGAGGTTTTGTCGGTACTATACTGTACTTCCGAAAGACTTTTGTTAAAAGGTATTTCCACGGTAAAGGTTGAGCCAACGTCCGGGGTACTTTCGAGTTTGATGTTTCCGTTTTGCAATTCAGTTAGGTTTTTGGTGATGGCCAGTCCCAGTCCGGTCCCGCCAAATTTGCGGGTGGTGTCGGTATTTGCCTGCGAAAAGCTTTCAAATATGCTGTTTATTTTAGAAGCAGGAATACCGATTCCGGTATCTGTAACCTTAAATTGAACGAGCAATTGATTATTAGCAAATGGCAAGCTTGAAACGTATATTGTAATGGAACCTTTAGAAGTAAATTTAATAGAATTGCCAACGAGGTTAAACAAAATTTGGTTGAGGCGATACGGGTCACCCTTAATCATTTCCGGTACACTTTCATCAATGACAATTTCGAGTACCAACCCCTTTTCTCCAGCCTTGTGTTTAAACGTTTTTTTCAATTCAAACAGGCGTTCATGAATATTGAAATCAATGTTTTCAAACAGAATTTTTCCTGCTTCAATTTTGCTGAAATCCAGAATATCATTAATAATAACCAGCAGGTTATCTGCCGAGTATTTAATGGATTTAACATATTCACGGCTTTCGTTTTCAAGATTTTTATCCAGCAGTAAATCCGACATCCCGATAATTGCATTCATTGGTGTTCTGATTTCGTGACTCATATTGGAGAGGAAATCGGACTTTACCTGAGCTGCATTTTCAGCCATTAGCTTTGCTTGCTTTAAATCATTTTCAGCCGACATCTTTTCGGTAATATCAGCTGAATATACCGCTACTCCCGATACAATACCGTGTTCATCAACAATAGGATTATAGGATGTTTCGAAATACTCTCCAGTTGAAGCTTTAAGAATAGCATGATAGCGCTGCCCCGAAAAGGGAATAGCATAGTTAGAAACCAGTTCAGGGGAATAGTTCGTAAGTCCTTCAAAAATATTCGTGCCCAATTTAATATCTAGACCACGCATTTTTTTCATGGTATCGTAATGTGCTTGGTTAAAAACTATGTAGTTGTGGTCTCTGTCAATTGCAAAAATGCTTTGATTAGCGCTGTCAATAACCCCTTTAAGCCGCAAGGCGGTTTCTATATTTTTTTTCTCGGCTTCTGTCTTCAGTATTTCTGCTTGTTTTAAGCGTTTGGAAGCCAACACAAGGCGAGATAAAAACTCAGGATTAATATCCGATTTGGCAAAATAATCGAAGGCCCCGTTCTTGATCATTTCAACCGCAATGCGTTCATCTCCCTGAGAGGTAAGAATTGTTACGGGGGTAAGGATACCAAGCGTTTTAAAATTTTTAAGCAAGTCTAAACCATTGGTGCCGGGTAACAGGTAATCAAGCAAAATACAATCATAAAATACGGAGGTTTCTTTGAGGTGCTGCAAAGCGCTATCGGCTTCTTCAAATGATTGAAGCACATATTGCAGTGATGATTTGGCAAGCATTCGCTCAACAGTTAACCTGTCTACCTCATCATCATCTATTAAAAGAATATTTATAGGAGTATCCCCAACCTGCATGGAGGTAAATATATGTACTAATCAGGAAAACTAACTATTTCCCACGAATTATTTAGCGTATCCACCTGTTCCGAAAATTCTGTACCCGACAGAGGTTTAATGAGGTAACTGGAGATATTGTGCCGGTGGGCCTTAAATTTATCAGCATCTTCATCAGAAGTAGTAAGTACCACAACGTGGATATGTTTGTACGCAGGGTGTTTACGAATGATTTCCAAAAACTCCACGCCCCCCATTTTCGGCATATTCAAATCGAGAAGGATAACATGTGGGACAGGAATGAGCTGCTGTTCAAGCATTTGCATCGCCTCATCACCATTGTGTGCTATATACAACGGATGTTGAAACCCTTTTTTGGCAAAGGCACGCTTCATGTTCATAATGTCCACGATATCGTCATCCACCAAAAGTATGTTCAGGGTCTTACTCATTGTATTGGCAAAAGTAAATACCAAATTCGGGGAATGGTTTAGAGTTATGTGATTAGTGGTCTCACGATGTAATTGGTTATTTTGGCCATGTAAAATAGAAATTTGAACCACTACCAAGAGTTGACTCCAGCCATACTTTGCCTCCGTTTTCCTCCACAATTTTTTTGACTATGGCCAACCCTACTCCTGTATTCTCAAGAGTGTCTCTGCTTTGAAGGGTTTGGAAAATGACAAAGATTTTCTCGTGATAAGCCGGGTTAATGCCGGGCCCGTTATCCGCCACACAAAAGCAGCATTCAGTATCATTCTCGGTTGCTGTAATGGTTATTTCAGGGTAGGGGTCTTTGTTATATTTAATGGCATTGCTGATCAGGTTTGAAAATACCTGTTCAAGTTTAACTTTCTCTGATTTGATAAACGGAAGGGGCTGAACAATATGAATGTCAGTTGGATTATTGAGGGTTAGGGTAGTGCAGATATCGTTCACCAACTCATATGTGCTAAAATAAGCCTCTTCAGTTTGGATCCGACCGGCACGCGAATATGCCAGAATACCATTGATAAGGTTTTCCATGCGCACCACACGTCCGTGCAAAAGGGTGAAGTTTTTGCGGGCATCTTCAGTTACAAGTGAACCCAAATCTTCCTCTATCCAGGTCGAGAGGTTATTAATGCCCCGGAGGGGAGCTTTTAAATCATGTGAAACGATGTAGGCAAACTGATCCAGTTCTGAATTCTTTTTTTCAAGATCACCGGCATACGCTTTTAATAAGGTTTCGACTTCATCTTTATTATGCAGGGCAGCAAGTACCTCTGTTTGTTTGTCCAGTAAATACCCAAAACCGACATACGTTGTGATGGTGAAAATAATGGTTGAAATGGATTGTGAGACGATTACTCCCGTTGGATAACCAAGATAAAACGCTATCCAGATGACTAATAAAACAGATGCAATCGTGTACATCAGTTTGTAACGTGTTTTGTCAATAAAAAGGATAGTATGGTAGATGATGATGAGAAAATATAACCAGAAGGATTCATCCAAGGTTGTGTTCAGCTCATAATTGGTGGCAAGCAGAATGCTTATGGGAATGGTTATGTAATAAAGATTCCATTCCCGTGTTTTATGAATATACTCACTAAACAATAATATTACCGGAATACTGGTTGCAAAAATGAATACCGTTACTTTGCTGTCACTCATAAAGGTAACAGATAGTATCAGGATGATGTAAATGAGGATCATTACATTTCTGGACTGGTAGTATACATTGGTGAGCGTATTTTTTTTAAACCGTTCCATTCCTTTTTGCTTATTTGCGCGTTATAATACCATTCAAGGATAAAATAATTCTTACGCTAAAGCAATACTATTAATGTTGGTTAAAAAGCTATATATCATTCGTCACGGAGAAACGGAGTTCAACAAACTCAATATTGTTCAGGGGAGCGGTGTTGACACCGATTTAAATGAAACAGGAAGGACACAAGCCGGGTTGTTTTATCAGGCTTATATGCAGCATCCGTTTAATGAAGTATATACTTCAGCACTTAAACGCTCTCAGCAAAGTGTTGCCGGATTTTTAGAAATGGGACTTCCTCATATTATCATGCCTGAGCTTAATGAAATAAGCTGGGGAGATTTTGAAGGAAAACAACAAACTATTGAACAACGAACCATCTATTGGGAAATGATACATAAGTGGAATGCCGGTGAGTTGGATGCAAAAATCCCGAATGGCGAGAGTCCGATAGAGATGCAGGCCCGACAGCAAAAAGTAAAACAGGCAATTATTGATAGTACGGCCTCTGAAATATTGGTATGTATGCATGGACGTGCCATGAAAAGTTTTTTATGTTTGCTTCTGGATGTTTCGCTAACCCGGATGGAAGATTTCCCCCATACAAATTTGTGTTTGTACCAATTAGAATATGAGAACAATACGTTCAAACTGGTCAAATCAAATGATACACTTCATCTTGCAGCAGGGAGACAGGAAAAGTAGTATGGTTTTTTATGAACGGTTCTTGTAGTTACACACTCCCGTTTATATTTGTTCAAATTTCATCAACATGAAAAAATATTTTTATACTGCATCGCTCCTTGTGGCGATGGCTTCGGGCGATACTCTTATGGCACAGCAAAAAAACGAAACACTTCCGTATCCGGACGCACGTAAAGGGTCCTTCACTGATGAATATTTCGGAAGGAAAGTAAATGATCCTTACAGATGGCTTGAAAACGATACGGCTGCCGAAGTAGAAAGCTGGGTGCAGAAAGAAAACAAAATTACGCACGCTTACCTGGAGCACATACCGTTTCGCAACAGGATTAAACAACGCTTAACAGAAATCTGGAATTTTCCTAAATACAGTTCTCCGTTTAAAGAAGGTGAATGGTATTATTTCTTTAAAAATTCGGGTCTCGAAAACCAAAGCATTTTATATCGTCAGAAGGGATTGAATGGAGAACCCGAAATGTTTTTGAATCCAAACAAACTGAGTGAAGACGGCACGGCATCTCTGGCGAGTATCACATTCAGCAAAGACCACAAATATTGTGCAGTAGGTATTGCACAAAGCGGAAGCGATTGGAATGAAATTTTTGTGATGGATGTAACTACCAAGCAAAAAACAAAAGACCTGATTAAGTGGGTAAAATTCAGTGGTGCCACCTGGTATAAGAATGGATTTTATTATAGCCGATATGATGAACCTAAAAAAGGTAAGGAATTCAGTAATCAGAATGAATTCATGAAAATATATTACCACACCATCGGCCAGGATCAGAGCAAAGATGTGTTAGTGTACGAAGATAAAACCCATCCGTTGCGTTATTTCAATGC
>JAZKGH010000102.1:0-6904 GCA_040386055.1 Bacteroidota bacterium | reverse complement strand
GTATGGCAGCCGAATCTTCACCGGTTGGAATAACATCGAATGTTACAAAATCCAATTTACGACCGTTTGATTTCTCTTTGTATTTGTCTTTGTTTTTGCTGAAGTAAGATTTCAATTCACTTTCGTCAGCAGTAATGGTTGAATCAGCAATACTGAAATAATTTACAGCTACCAGATCCATATCCGTTGTATGGTTACGGTTGTTGTAAACAGCTTTTGCTTCAAGGCTTGTAGCGTATACTCCTTTTTTGAAAAGGGTATTATATTTTTTTGCTTCGGTTTCTTTTACCAATCCGTTTTCGAATTCCAACCAGCTTGTTTTTGCTTGCTCGTCAGTTGATTCGGTCATGTTTTTCAGGAAACGAACCACTAATGTGCGGTCGTATTGTCCCGTTTGCGGATTTTGGAAAATCGGAGCCGATTTGATTTGCGGATGCGGATCAGAACCTTGTACCAGTTCGAATAACTCATCGTTGGTTACGGTAATGCCCAGTTGGTCAAATTGTTTCGCCATCAAACCATCCATGATCATTTGATTCCAAGTTTGCTCACGAATCATATCGGATGTATTCTGATCTACATTCGGTTGTTGTGAACGAAGCTTATAGCTCTCCAGGTTTTTTGTATACTCCTGCTCAAATTGTTTTACGCTGATAGACTCTCCGTCAATTTCTCCAACGTTTGTATCATTCGCTCCAAAAAGGCGGCTATTGCTTTGTAAAGCATCTGAAATAACGAATAGTGCCAATGCACCACCCACTACTACGATGGCTAAACCTGATTTGTTTCTGATCTTCTCTAATACTGACATGTATAAAACTTTAGTAAGGTGGCAAAAATAAGCGGGTTGTGTATATAAGTCAATAGCAAGCCATTTAATAAAGCACCTTTGTATCAATATGTTATCAATTTATGCTGTTTTGAAGCCCTTGATTTTGCTTACTTTCGGCCCATGCAGGCATACGGAAAATTATATCTCATTCCCAACTTTTTGGCCGATGACAATCCCGATAACTTTTTAGCGCAATACAACCGCGAACAGGTGCACCACATCAAACATTTTATTGTTGAAACGGAAAAGGATGCAAGAGCACTAATCAAACGTTTGCAAATTGCTACTCCGCAAAATGAATTGCAGCTTTTTGTATGGAACGAACACAGCAATAAAAATGAAGTAACGCATATGCTGAAAGCCTTGGAAAATGGCATGGATGCAGGCATCATTACCGATGCAGGATTGCCTTGCGTGGCTGATCCCGGGAGTGATATTGTGGCATTGGCGCATCAAAAAAATATTCAGGTGATTCCATTACCCGGAGCCTCAAGTATTTTGATGGCATTAATGGCAAGTGGAATGAATGGGCAAGGGTTTACGTTTCACGGTTACATTCCCATTGATAAAATTGCACGGGCAAAAAAAATAAAGGAGTTGGAAACAGATGCACGCAAAAGAAATCAATCTCAGATTTTTATGGAGGCCCCTTACCGAAACAACCAACTACTGGAAGATGTGCTTAAGAATACCGATAGCAACACGCGTATTTGCGTAGCCATGAACATCAGTGCGGCCAATCAATTTATCAAAACACACACCAATAAACAATGGCAAACCACTAAGGTAGATTTACATAAGAAGCCGGTGATTTTTATTATTGGTTAAAGAATTAGGATTCTTGGAAGTTGTAAACGTCAAACAGCCTTAAATATCAATATACATGCTGTCCGCCATTAATGGAATAATTAGCACCTGTAATAAAACTGGCCTGATCACTCGCAAGGAAACAAACTAAATGCGCAACTTCTTCTGTTCCACCCAAGCGACCCATGGGAATTTGTTCTACAATCTGATTACGAATTTCCTCTTTCACAGCCATTACCATATCGGTTCCGATGTAACCGGGAGAAATGGTATTTACAGTAACTCCTTTGCGAGCTACTTCCATGGCAAGTGTTTTGGTAAAACCGTGCATCCCCGCTTTAGCTGCGCTGTAGTTGGCCTGTCCGAATTGCCCGCGTTGTCCGTTCACAGATGAAATATTAATAATGCGGCCGAAGTTGCGGTCGATCATTCCATTGATCACATTGCGACTGCAGTTAAATACCGAATCAAGATTGGAGGAAAGCACATCACGCCATTGTTCGAAACTCATTTTGCGAAAAGCAGTATCGCGCGTGATGCCGGCATTGTTTACCAAAACGTCTACAGGCCCCACTTTTTCTTCAATTTCCTTTATCATGTTCTCTACACTTGTGTAGTCTGAGACCTCACCGTAGAACAAATCCACCTTAATGTTTTTGGAGTCCATCATCATTTTCCACCGGTCTGCTTTGTCTTTACTTCTGAAGTTAGCCAATACCCGGTAACCTTCCTTGTATAGAGCTTCGCACATTGCAGTTCCCAGCCCTCCGGTGGCACCGGTTACGAGCACAACTCTTTTTTGATTTTTGTCCATGGCCAAACTTGTTTTTAAGTGCGTTCAAGTTAGCATTTTGTTGATTGATAGCAAGTCGGTTAAATTATTTCTTGGATTTTATAGGATAATTAATAATTTCGTCTAACAATCATTAGGTTTATGTCGGAGACACTTAACATCAGTAGAAAAGAACAGATTTTGCAAACCAGCGCCAGGATGTTCAAAGAAAAGGGATACGCAAGTACTAGTATGCGTGATATCGCTACAGAGTTGGGCATAGAAGCGGCCAGTTTATACCATCATATCAAATCGAAAGAGGAGATTCTGGAAACCATTTGCTTTAGCATGGCCGACAAATTAATTACAGGTATTGCGGAAGTAAATGATATCTATTTTAATGCAGAAGAGAAGCTTCGCATGGCCATCAAAAACCACGTACAGATCATTACCGAAAATATTGACCAAAGTGCCGCATTCCTATATGAATGGAGAAGCCTGAGCGAACCGAAACTATCCGAATTCAAAGCGTTGCGAAACAAATACGAAAGCGAGTTTAAAGTAATCTTAAATGATGGTGTAAATGAAGATCTTTTTGATGACGTGGATCAAAAGTTTGCAACACTTACTATTCTTTCAACAGTGAGTTGGATCAATGAGTGGTATAATCCAAAAGGAAAAATGAGCGCAGAAGAAATCGCAAAGAAACTGAGTGATTTTATTTTAGGTGGATTGAGAAAAAAATTGGTGACAGATATAAATTACAAACCCTAAAGAAGTTGATTAAGTTAATGCAATCATGCCAATAACCTATCAACACAATTAACAAATCAACACAATTAACTATAACATATGTACGGAAATGCTTACATCGATCCGAATGAAAAAGCTAATGGAATATTAGCCGGTGAGGATCCTATCAAATTGCAGGAGTTTGAAGATAGAATTGCACGGGGAGAAAAGATTGAACCGAAAGACTGGATGCCAAAGGAATACCGCAAACAGCTCATTCGTATGATTGAGCAGCACGGGCATTCTGAAATTATTGGTGCATTACCCGAAGGAACTTGGATTACCCGAGCTCCTGGATTTAAGCGTAAGATGGCACTGATGGCAAAGGTGCAGGATGAAGTAGGACATGCACAGTTACTTTACAGTGCTGCTGAAACATTAGGTAAGAGTCGTGAAGACATGACCAATGACCTTATTACCGGTAAATCAAAATATTCAAACGTATTTAACTACCCGGCCTTCACATGGGCTGATGCATGTATTATCGCATGGTTGATTGATGCGGGTGCGATTATTAATCAGGTAGCAAATGCCAAAGGAAGTTACGGACCGTATTGCCGTGCATTGGATCGTATTTGCACAGAAGAAAGTTTCCACTTGAAATACGGACACGATAACGTAGTGACCTTGGCAACAGGAACCCCGATTCAACGCAAGATGGTTCAAGAAGCTTTAACACGCTGGTGGCCGCCTATCATGCATTTCTTCGGTCCTTCCGATAAATTATCAGGTCATACCGAAATTTTGATGCGCTGGAAAGTGAAGATGGCTACTAATGATGAGATGCGTCAACAGTTTTTAAATATGTATGTTCCGAAAATCTGGGATTTGGGATTAACCGTTCCGGACGCGAACCTGAAGAAAAATGAAGAAACAGGTAAGTGGGAATACACCGAACCGGATTGGGACGAATTTAAACGCGTGATCAATGGTGGCGGACCGTGTAATGCAGAACGTCTGGCAGTAAGACGAATGGCCGAAGAACGTGGCAGATGGGTGCGCAAGGCATTGTTGAACAAATCAGAACAATACGTGGCGCCATTGGCATAATTCATTATGCGTCTCCACAGACGACAATTAACGACAGATTATCATGATAAAATCATTAGACCCTCGCATCGCACGCGAGAATATATCAGAGAACAATACCATCGATCCGTTAACACCGATGGACAACTGGGAAACATATGAAGTGTTTCACCAAAAGAAACGAGGTGATCAGCATATGCATGTGGGTATTGTGCATGCACCCAATGCTGAAATGGCATTGTTGTTCGGTAAGGACCAGTATGGTCGCAGAGGCATTACGGCCAATATTTGGATTGTGAAAACAGCGAATGTGTTCTGCACCGAATACGAGGATCAGGATATGTTTGAAACCACACCGGAAAAACAATACCGCGAAGCGGGAGGATACAAGGTGATGGATAAGATTAACAAATACAAAAAAGCACAAAAACCCGCTTAATCCGTGTTGGGCTTAAAGTCATACGAAACCATAATTGGCAGCATCGCAATGATGCTGCTTTTGTTTTTGTCGGGGTATTTTTACCTTGAGAAGATGACGCAAATGGATAGCGCTTTTGTAACCATTGCTGTTGTGAATAAGGCTGGTTTTGTGATTCCTCATTATCGTTTCCCTATTGTGTTTACACAGGTTTTACCGGTAGTCCTCATCTGGCTTTCAGCACCACTTAAATGGGTAGTGTTTTCTTACTCTGTAAATTTTTACCTGTTGTATGCGCTGTGTTATGGTATAGCTGTGTTTAAGTACAAACAGCCGTCTATAGCATTACTTATTCCATTGGTGTGTGCTATGAATAGCGGAGAAGTGTTTTTTATTCAAACAGAGATTTTACACGGACTGGTATTTGCCGTTTTGTTTCTTGCATGGCTTGAGTACCATGCCCAAAATACGATGACACGGCCTGATCAACTCACAGGAATATTCTTTGCCATAACAGCAATGTTGTTTCATCCCATTGTGAATGTGCTGTTGTTTTTTATTCTTGTTTATCATGTCATAAAAAACAAAAAACGATTCACCACTTTCCATTATACCATTGCATTTATTGCCTTCGCGTGGCTGCTGGTGAAAGCGTATTTTCTACCTGATAATGGTTATGAAGATCAGTTTTACAGTCAGCAAAAAACAGTTTTGGAAACACTTTCGTCACCCATGAAATCGTATGTCATTGTTTGGTATATGAGGCATGCAACGGGATTGTATTTGCTTACCAATATATTATTCCTGTTGGCTATATTGGTAAATAGTTATCTCAAACGTTGGATGCTTTTAACAGTATTGTTGCTCAGTTCAGTTGGTTACGTATTGCTAATGTCGGTTCTTTTTAAAGGAGACTCTAACATAATGATGGAACGGATTTTTTTGGGATTGGCATTGATTATCGGATTAGCCGCAATAGATTGCCTTGGTAGCATCAGGTTGCCGCAATGGAGCGGAACCTCATTGCTGATTGTTATATTCGGAATTGGATTTGCAAATATTCTGATGGCAGCACCACGTCAAATACGCCATTTGAATATTTCGAAGGAGCTGGCGCAAAAACTTCAGCAACACCAGGGACATAAATTTTACACGACAATAGCAGATGTTCCTTATGCAAATGAATATGTGATGTGGCCACTGGCAAGTGAGCAGCTTATAGTGAGTTCCATTTTTTATCCCGATGCTGTTAAAACCATTTACCTGTTTACAAACCAGGATGAAGCGAAATCCGTTCTTTCTGAAAAGGATATGCATGATCATAAAATTCTTGTTGCTAGTTTCTATCTGAAAATAGAAGACAGTGTTTTTAACAAAAAGTACTTTACCCTACTACCAGAACCCTACCAATACATACAACCATATCAATAATTTATGAATACAGAAGCAGTTAAAGAATTACTTTACAAAATGGCGGACGACCTTTTAATCATTGGTCACCGCAATAGTGAATGGACCGGATTAGGTCCGATATTGGAAGAAGACATTGCTTTTTCATCAATGGCACAGGATAAGATTGGCCAGTCGCAGGCACTGTTTCAGTTGTTGCATGAATTGGGCGAACAGGAACCCGATACGGTTGCGTTTATGCGCAATGCGAATCAGTTTCACAATGCACAGTTTTTGGAGTTACCGAATGGTGATTATGATTTCAGTTTAATGCGTCATTTCCTGTATGATATTGCCGACCAATTGCGTTTTGAAATGCTGGCAACGAGCAGCTATGAGCCTTTGGCAAAGGTGGCACGCAAAATAAAAGGAGAATTGAAGTACCATGTGTTCCATGCCAACATATGGATTACTAAACTGGGAGCAGCAACAGAAGAAAGCCATACCAGAATGCAAACGGCCCTAAACGATTCATGGAACTATGCATTGGGGCTGTTTGAAGAAAGTGAATATGAAAAACAGCGAGCAGCCGAGGGTATATTTGAAGGTGAAGCCGCGTTGCAAAAACGTTGGTTGGAAGCCATTATTCCGGTGTTGGATAAGGCCACATTAACCATTCCGGCATCGTCTACATGGGAACCTAAGTTTGGTGGACGCAAATGCGTTCATACCGAACATTTACAACCGCTGGTAGAAGAGATGAGTGAAGTGTTTCGTGTGGATCCAAGTGCAGAATGGTAGATTGAGTCTCGATGCTGGATGCTGGATGCTGGATGCTGGATGCTGGATGCTGGATGCTGGATGC
>JAZKGH010000101.1:9819-20265 GCA_040386055.1 Bacteroidota bacterium | reverse complement strand
ACCGCGAGTACATGTGAACCTATAGTGTACGGATTGAAACAAAGAAACATTGCAACGATAGTTGGTGAAACAACAGCTGGGGCAATGCTAAACGGAGAATTCTTTAACGTGATGAATGGCTTTAAAGTCGTTGTTCCAACAGCAGACTATTACACTTCTGACGGATATAGAATTGATAAAAAAGGTGTAATTCCGAATATTCAAACAAAAGATGAAGATGCCCTTGAATATGTGCTGACCAATTTGATTGCGAAGTAACGTTTACGACAATTGATACCGTTCGATAACGTTTGTGGAAATAAGAAAGGATAACAAACCATAGACAACACTAAAAAATAAAACTTAAGCTATTGAACACTCAACAATTCACTTGTGGGGTAGCTGAACTAAATTACACAGTAGACAGATTATACCAAACGAACTGCAAACAACCTGTTAATCATGATGAACTTCTTCAAAAAACTTTTCAGCAAACATGAAGCAAAACAGCCGGAAGATTATTTCAAAACTACTATTACGGACGAGTTTGTAAAAGTTGAACATCCTGAAAGAAAGACTGAACAAATTTTATGGAAAGATATTATTGAAATAAAATTTATAAATACTGACACCGGGCCATTTGCACCAGACGTTTTGGTTGGCGCTGATCGGAGAAAATTCCGGTTGTCTACTTCCGCAGGGAAGTGCAGACTGTGAAAAAGTCTATGATATTGTTTCGAAATATGACGATTTTGATTTTGAAAATGTAATACGTTCAATGGCAAGTACAGGTAATGAAGAGTTTTTACTGTGGAAAAGGAAATAGAATATGGCTCTTAAAATGTAATTATTTACACATAACTCAACCACCATTTCTCTTTATGGTTTTGTTTATAGCTATCATACCATTTACAGATGGGATACAACATCACCAGCACCACTATCCAAACAGCGTAAACTACTCCCAACTGATACCCTTCACCGGGTGCTACAAACAGAAACGGAAAATGACCTTCCGTTTGCAAACCATCGGCAAAAGAATGGCCTCTTGCAAAAAAAGCAATGGTGGCCAGCAGGTGAATGATGTAAATATGCAGGATATAATAGAAAAATGCAGTACGACCAAACACCGTCATCACCTTTAAAAAACTATTGTTGAGGCGTTCCAGCCATGCTAGAGCAAGCAATGCAATGGATATAGTTGCACACATATACAATAACGATGGCGGATACTTTTGAACACTCATAAAAGAGAAGAATGTATACAGATTATCCCTTTGCGAACTCCAGTTTGAAGGATCCCCATACACATTACTATACCGTAACCCTACAAAAAACAATAGTAAACCAACACCCAATCCTAACAGCACGCGACTACGTTGTGCAATTGAATATGTTGATGTGAAAAATATTCCCATACAATAGCCCAGCATCATTAAGCCTGTCCAGGGTACAAAAGGATATACCAATATGGCGTTATGATTGCCAATGATTGTGTAAGGTTTAAAGGTTCCATGATGTAAAATATCCCACCAGAAATTCGTTTGAAAATCGGGAGCCTGCTCTACTCTACCCAATAAATTGTGACCGAATACAATCACTATTCCCAATCCTAAAATGACAATATATGGAATACGCATAAGAAGGAACGATCCGAGTACAACCATGCTTATACCAATTGCCCAGATTACCTGAAAGGGAATAAAGGCAAAAGCCGGGTTGAATGTCCAGCCAAATGCAATGATTGTCCACTCGGCAACAATTAACCATAATCCTCTTTTGAGTACAAACATCCCCAGCTCTTTGGGTGTCTTACGCTGACTTTGCAGAAAGATGGATGTTCCGGAAAGGAATATAAAAACGGGTGCACAAAAATGAGTGATCCACCTGGTGAAAAACAACAACGGATAGGTTGTTTGCAAGTCCAGCGGGTCACCGGTATTGGCTCCGATGTGAAAATAATCCCGTACATGATCCAATGCCATCAATACCATCACAATGCCCCGCAGCATATCGATCGATTCAATTCGTTTGGTTTGTATTTGCGTCATAAGCTAGAGAAGTAGGAGTTATGGAATCAGACAATATTAATATAAAATGATATAAGGTTATACAAATCTTACCTGCAATAGTTTCATTGTCCATTTAATGTCCCGCTTTTCGTTTTCGATTTTATTTTTATCTTCGGGAGACTTAAGCATCTTCAGTTAGTTGTACAAAATGACAAAATACTTATTACTAACTTACTTTATCATAATCACCAGCATTGTCTATGGACAACTACCCATTGACCGTATAAAAGCAATTATTAAACAAGAAGTTGCAAGCAAAAGAAGCAAGAGCATTATCGTGGGTATTATTGATGCCGATGGGCGCCAGATCTTTGCTGAAGGGATAATTAGTAACGAGAACCCTACCCTACCGGATGCCAATACGATCTATGAAATCGGTTCCATTACAAAGGTCTTCACTTCGTTGCTATTGGCTGATATGAGTTTAAAGCAACGCGTTAATCTTAACGATCCTATTTCGAAATTTCTTCCTGAAACGGTTAAAACACCTACCCGAAATGGCAAAGAAATTTCCTTATTGAATGTATCAGCGAACAGATCTGGATTACCTCGTAATGCCTATAACATAGATCCCAAAAATCCGGACAATCCGTTTGCCGATTATACCACAACACAACTTTATGAATTCATTTCGACAGTTGAACTTAATCGCGATATTGACTCAAGATGGCAATATTCAAACATTGGTTATTCATTATTAGGTAATAGCTTAGCAGTGGCCGGGCATAAAGACTTTGAAACATTAGTGAATGAACTTATTTGTAAACCCCTAAATATGAATAGTACTTTTTTTTCAGTACCTCCGAAATCAACATTAACAATAGCTTCAGGATATTCTGAATGCGGACAACCTGCCGGCCCTTGGGATTTCCCTTTGGCGGGTGGTGGTGGTTTGCGTTCAAATGTAAATGATATGCTCACTTTTGCAGCAGCTAATTTAGGACTTATCCAAACAGACATCTTATCTGCAATGGAGTTATCTCATGTGAAACAAGGAAAAAAAGATGGGAATGACGGCTACGTTACAATGGGTTGGACACTTTGGAGTGATGATGGCAAACATATTCTTTTTAAGGATGGAGGAACAGGCGGATACCGCACTTTTATAGGGATAGACAAAAAGAACAAATATGCTGTGGTTGTATTGTCAAATAGTAACAATTCTATTACAGATATTGGTTTACATATTCTTGATTCGACTTACAACATCACACCCTATAAATATCCATGGGGTTTATTGGATACGCTTAGAACAACTCTTCAACGTAAGGGAATTGATGAAAGCCTGGACCTGTATCAGCAACTCAAAACTTTACAACCGGTAGGATTTGTTTTTGATGACAGGCAACTCAATCATTTAGGAAATGAATTGAGAAAGGCTAAGAAAACAAAAGCTGCCATAAAAGTTTATGAACAGAATATAAAGGAGTATCCGAAATCTGCCTTTGTACATGAAAGTTTGGGAGAAACGTACAAACGAAGCAAGAATACAAAAATGGCGATTGTGTACTTCGAAAAAGCGTTGGAACTAGACCCACAAAATCCTCATTTGATCTATTTGATTAAAAAACTTAAAAGCGGGGGATATAAATGACCCAATCCCGTTAATTGGCATTTAAACTTTTCTACGAAGAACACTAGGAATGCACGATGTTCACCAAGGAACAAAACGATTGTGAACCTTGTGGTTAAAATATTTAGCTGACGATAAATAGCCGGCCAATAATTTAATATATTTACTGTTTAGATGCACCGATATGAATTTATACAAACGCATAGCCAATCTGATTCTTACACTTATTATCATTTTATCCTTTATGGATTCTGTAACTGCGCAAGAAAAAAAGGTGGCTCCTACCCCAAAGGAATTATATAAAGAGATTGCTCACATGGATAGCGTTGTATTTGACGCATTCAATACTCAAAATATGTATTTATTTAAATCCTTATTTACGGAAGACTTAGAATGGTTTCAGGATAATGGCGGTTTACTGTCGTATAAAACGGTATTTGAGACCTTTGAAAACAACTTTAAAAAGGAATTTACATTAACACGAAAACTTGTAAAAGGCAGTTTGGAAGTTCATCCCATTAAAGATTATGGTGCCATCGAAATTGGTGTTCATCAATTTAGTCACATTGAAAACGGAAAGGAAGAAATCGGAACGTTCAAATTTGTGATGATCTGGCAGAAAAAGGATGGTCAATGGAAAATATCAAGAGTGATAAGTTATGATCATTAGAACCTATACCCTTTCGTAATCGGAACACATAATATAAAGATCACATTCAAATATGATTATTAGAGAAGCACATATTCATGATATTAAACAAATACAATTTGTTAGAAATGCTGTAAAAGAAAATATGTTATCTAACCCTAACCTCGTAACAGATGAAGATTGCAAAGAATTTATAACTGTAAGAGGAAATGGCTGGGTATATGAAATCAATAATGAGATCGTTGGTTTCTCCATTGTGGATTTGACCGATAATAATATCTGGGCGTTGTTTGTACACCCTGATTTTGAAAAACAAGGCATTGGCAAAAATCTTCATGATGTTATGCTTAACTGGTATTTTGAACAAACAACAGTGGCAGTCTGGTTAGGTACTGCTCCCAACACAAGGGCAGAAACTTTTTACAGAAAAGCAGGTTGGGCAGAAATTGGAACCCATGGAAAAGGTGAAATCAAGTTTGAAATGACACATGGCCATTGGAAGCAGAAGAAAAACTAATATCCCCGACTTTCCCGGGACTATAATGCATTGGTCATTCCCGAACAAAAATTTAAACAGTAGCAAGTTTCGGATTTTATAGGGGCTAATTTCCTTCCAACTTTGTATCACAAAATTTGAATATCATGACCACGCAGCAGAATATCAATTACAACCGGATTGCCGAAGCAATTGAATATATTAAAACAAACTTCAAAGAGCAACCGAATCTTGATGAAGTTGCGGAGAAAGTTCATTTAAGTCCCTTTCATTTTCAACGACTTTTTAGTGAATGGGCAGGAACAAGTCCAAAGAAATTTTTGCAATACACCACAGTAGAATATGCTAAGAGATTATTAAAGGAAAATCGGGCGACACTTTTTGAAACGGCTCACGAAACAGGACTTTCAGGCACAGGGCGATTACACGACTTGTTTATTAATATTGAGGGCATGACACCGGCCGAATACAAAAATGGCGGGAAAAATTTGAACATCAATTACAGTTTTGCGGAAAGTCCGTTTGGAAACATTATAGTGGCATCAACAGAAAAAGGAATCTGTTATATGGCATTTGCAAACAATGACACTGTTGCATTTGCAACCATGCAAAGCCATTTCCCAAATGCACACTTCAGGCAAATGATGGATCCAGTTCAACAAAATGTGCTCTATATTTTCACTCACGACTGGACAAAACTTAACCAAATAAAACTGCACCTGAAAGGAACGGATTTTCAACTAAAAGTTTGGCAAACGCTTTTAAAAATACCGTTGGGACAGCTTACAACTTACGGAGCTATTGCAACTGAAATTGACAACCCCAATGCATCAAGGGCAGTAGGTACTGCCATTGGCAATAATCCTGTTGCTTTCTTAATTCCATGTCACCGCGTTATTCAATCAACCGGAATATTTGACGGTTATATGTGGGGCAACACGAGGAAAACAGCCATTATTGGTTGGGAAGGAACAAAAACACATCCGGAAGATTTAGCTTAGCAAGTTTCGGGTTTTATGGTTACTTAACTTGTTGGATTTTTGCATTCAATTTTAGAACAAATGCAAAGATTAAAAATCCAAGCAGGTTAAATTATGGAAGAAAAAATCACGTCAATAAATTGGGCAAACATAGCTGATGAACTAAACGAAAAGGGTTTTGCTATCATTCCAAAACTTTTATCAGGCGATCAATGTACCGAATTGATAAATGACTATGCTAACCCAAATGCCTACAGAAAGACGGTAGTGATGGAGCGCTATCGTTTTGGTTTGGGAGAATATAAATATTTCAATTATCCATTGCCAAACCTTATTCAAAGCATAAGAGAAAATGTATACCCTAAACTAGCTCCTATTGCAAATACGTGGATGAAAGTGTTAAATATCCCTACCATTTTCCCGGATACACATGAAGAACTATTAAAGCAGTGTATGGAACATAATCAAACAAAAGCAACCGTTTTGATTTTAAAATATGGAGAAGGCGGGCACAATACCTTACACCAGGATTTGTATGGAGATATGTATTTCCCGATTCAAACTGTTTTATTTCTAAACGACCCGGAGCAAGATTTTACCGGTGGTGAATTTGTGCTTACTCAACAAACACCGAGAGCACAATCGAAAGCCATCGTATTACTGCCAAAGAAAGGAGATATGGTCATTTTTACAACTAACTTCCGCCCGGTTAAAGGCAGCAAAGGTTATTATCGTGTAAATATGAAACATGGGGTGAGTGCAGTACATAGTGGTGAACGGCATACATTGGGAATTATTTTTCATGATGCTTTGAACTGAAAATGATAAGGCATCCAGACATAGATGATAATAGTTTAAGAAGGAGCATCAAACAAAAGCTGATTTGTTATGGTGGAAATAGTAAATTGAAAATATACGGAACACTACAATGTAAATCAGGCAAACGAATGAAACGAGAGAACAGGGTATTCTTCGTTTCAGAAAACGAAGCCTTCAAGACCGGCTTTAGACCTTGTGGACATTGTATGAAAACAGCCTATAAAAAATGGATCTATTCAACAACGAAATAATTAGCTCAAAAAATTTATTACCGAAAGATGGTATTGTACATTATTATGGAAAGCTATTTGCTAAGGAAGAAGCGAACCACTATTTTGAACATTTGTTACACACCATCGAATGGAAAAATGATCAGGCTATTATTTACGGCAAGCTAATTGTAACCAAAAGAAAGGTAGCCTGGTATGGCGATAGTGATTTTGAATATACCTATTCTAACATCACTAAACGCGCTTTACCCTGGACCGAAGAATTATTAAAATTGAAATCGATCATTGAGGAAAAAACAGGGGAAACATTCAATTCCTGTTTACTCAACTTATACCACAATGGAGATGAGGGAATGGCCTGGCATAGTGATGGCGAAAAAGATCTAAAGAAAAATGGCGCCATCGCTTCAGTGAGCTTTGGAGCGGAACGCAAATTTTCATACAAACACAAGGAGACAAAAGAAACAGTATCGTTAATCCCGGAACACGGCAGTGTGTTAATAATGAAAGGCACAACACAAACGCATTGGCTGCACCGGCTCCCGCCAACAAAACTAATTACCAAGCCAAGAATCAATTTAACGTTCAGAACAATTGAGTTATAGATTGATTCAACTGAATCAAAAGTAAAGCCACCAGGGTTGAGGGACACAACCGGGTTAGCTTCTTTCTGATTCAGATTCTCTTATATTTGAATCAAAGCGCTAGGTAGATAAGATCCATGATTGACAACGATACAAAAAGACTTTCAAGGCTGACTGCCATTTTGATCCAATTGCAAACAAAGCAGCTTATTACAGCTACCACTCTCGCAGACAAATTTAATGTTAGCGTAAGGACAATTTACAGGGACATAAGAGCATTAGAACAGTCGGGCGTTCCAATCATAACAGAAGACGGAAAAGGCTATTCGTTACTGGAAGGATATCGCATTCCACCGGTTACTTTTAGTGAAAAGGAAGCCAATGCATTAATTACGGCAGAACAATTTGTGTTGAAGAACAAGGATGCTTCTTTCATCAAGGATTATACAGACGCTATCAGTAAAATAAAATCCGTATTAAGACAAACCACAAAAGAAAATGCTAACCTTCTTTCCGACCGAATTGCAATCAGTCAAAATAATTCATTTGACAGAACAAGCAATCACCTATCAGCTTTGCAAGTTGCACTCACGAACTTTCAATTAGCCACAATAGAGTATCAGAAAATAGATACCAACGAAACCTCTAAAAGAACGGTTGAACCTTTTGCATTATTAAGCACACAGGAAAACTGGCTTTTAGTTGCCTGGTGCAGGTTGCGAAAAGCATTCAGGATTTTCAGGCTTGACAGAATTCTACATCTTCATATTCAAAACGAACAATTTGAACCCCATAAAATGACACTGAAAGAATATTTTGCACTTTCTGAAAAATAAATTTGACCCCTGACATAAGGCTGTCATAATGCCATTTTACCTTTGTTTAACACAATTTAAAAAACAACTAAAATGGAAAAGCAACATGTATTAAAAGGTTTGGCAACTGTTAACTTTTATGCAACAGACCACGCAGGTGCAAAAAAATGGTATAGTGAATTTTTAGGTATTGAACCCTACTTCAATGTCCCCGGCTATACCGAATTTCGGATTGGCGATTACCAACAAGAGTTAGGAATAATTGACAGTAGCTACGCACCGGAAGGTTATACACTAAAACCATCAGGCGCTATTGCGCATTGGCATGTTGACGATTTGCAAGCAACTCTTGATAAACTTATTTCGATGGGTGCAACAGTATATCAACCTGTCACAGATCACAGTCAGGGTAAAGGTACATTTGTAACAGCGTCAGTAGCTGACCCTTTTGGAAACATTCTTGGCATAATGACCAATGTGCATTATCTCGACATCTTAAAACTAAAAAACGCCTAACTCACTATGGAAACTAAAGATGGAAAACAAGCTATCTATGCCCTGTCGAGAATAGAATGGCGAAATTGGTTACAAGAAAACAGTCAAACGGAGAAATCCGTTTGGCTCATATTGTATCACAAAAAAAGTAAAGTCGAGAGTGTAAATCTTAATGATGCAACAGAAGAAGCACTGTGCTTTGGCTGGATAGACAGTTTATGTAAAAAGAGAGATGGTGAAAGCTTCTATTTAACTTTCACCCCCAGGAATCCCAAGAAAAGTAAATGGAGTAAACCTAACAGGGAAAGAGCAGAACGTATGATAGCAACAGGGCTGATGACCCAAAATGGGCAAGAGCTTATTGATATTGCTAAAAAAACCGGAAAGTGGGAAGAAGCAGTAACTAGCTGAGTATAAAAAACGAACTGCTCCGGGCTATTTTCTTGTGTTGAGTTTACACTTTGTTTTCACCTACACTTAAGGTATCCAAAAAATCACTCAGGCATTTATTGAAAGCATCCGGTTGTTCAAGGTTGGATACATGACCTGCATTTTCAATAATTTGAAGACTTGCTCCTTTGATATGTTTATTCATCCATTCAGACTGTTCAAGGGGTGTTACCTCATCTTGTCTGCCACAAATGATGCAGGTTGGAATAGTAACTTCATCCAGGGTAGAACACGTTTCAGAACGTTCGGCAAGAGCCACCAACCCCTCACTGATAATATGCCGGGAATTAGCAAACACAACCGTACGCAATTGCCTCACCAGTTCTTTTTTGTTTTCCCATGAGTCCTTATGAAAAACACTTTTAATAAATCCTTCGAGGAATTTCGCTACACCATTGGCTGCTATTTCATCAATAATTTTATAGCGTTTTGCTTTTACTTCCACAGTATCTGCTATGCATTGTGTATCACATAAAATTAATGCTACAAAACGATCGGGAAATCTTTTATATGCATTCAAGGCTATAAAACCACCCATTGATAATCCGCACACAATTGCTTTCTTAATATTTAATCTATCCATCAACGTGATTAAATCATCTCCAAACAAATCCATGCTTAAGGGTGATGTTTCGTCCGTTGACTTTCCGAATCCTCTGATATCACAAGCAATTAAACGATAGGAAGGCTTCAAAAACTCAAGTTGAAGCTGCCACATGGTTTTGTCAAAAGGAAAACCGTGGAGGAAAATAATCGGAGTTGTTCCTTCTCCAACATCATCATATGATAAGTTAAAGTTATTGACGGCAATACTTAAATTGTATTCTTTAGCTGCACTTTCCATAGTATGTGAATTAAAATATTTCTTTAATGATCTGATCTTTATTCATAGCAAATAACATTGCTTCCCATGGTAGTTGTAATGATGATTGTTACAAACCTAGACCTTAGCATACCGCAGAATCTTACACAATTATTTCAAAGCATTATATGATTCACACTTTTGACCTGTTCGTATGCTCTAATAGAACATAACAAGAATTTACAAAAAGTAGATGCAGGTGTCTTTTTATACTATTTATTTTTTACATTGCAGTTACCACACACTTAGTTGAACTTAACTATTAAATGTACAAAAACTAATAATACCATGAGCAACATAGCAGTATTCGGAACAGGAATGGTTGGAGATACCATCGGTTCAAAACTTATTGAATTAGGTCACAAGGTAATGATGGGATCAAGAACAGGCGACAACGAAAAGGCAATTGCTTTCGTTACCAAACATAGAGGGAATGCTACCC
>JAZKGH010000101.1:4314-9809 GCA_040386055.1 Bacteroidota bacterium | reverse complement strand
CATGGAACCTATGGTGATGCAGCCGCGTTTGGTGAGATCATTTTTAATTGCACCGCAGGTATCGGTTCGGTTGAAGCATTCAAAATGGCAGATGAACAAAATCTTAATGGGAAAATAATCATAGACCTTGCGAACCCGCTTGATTTTTCAAAAGGGATGCCACCCTCGCTTGCCATTGTTAATACCCTCTCTTTGGGTGAGTACATTCAAAACACTTTTCCGCACGCAAGGATTGTAAAAACACTCAATACCATGTGGTGCGGACTGATGGTGAATCCTGAAATGATCAACGGAGGTGACCACACGGTATTCATATGCGGAAATGAGATAGCAGCAAAAGAAGAAGTAAAAGGAATGTTAAAATCATTCGGGTGGGTGGAGCACAACATCCTTGACTTAGGTGATATAACCAAAGCCCGCGGAACGGAAATGTATTTGCCCTTGTGGCTGAGTATTTATGGTGCCACCGGCAGCGGAGCCTTCAATATTAAGATTGTAAGTTAGTATTGGGGAACTGTCTAACATTCCTACTCCAACATATATCTTCTAACATCCAACATCCCGTATCCAGCATCCGGTATAGCACAATTTCTGTATCTTTCCGGCCAAACGAATAACGCAACCGGTCATGAAAGATTACGAAATATGGCAGATGCTTTCCAAGCATCTTGCCAAAGATGAAACAGAACAGGAAAAGGAAATATTCTTTATCTGGCTTCACGAAAATGCCAGCAACCAACACTATTTTGAAAAGGTAAAAAAAGTGTGGGAAGCAGATTCTGCTGCTGAAGATGGAATTACTGCTCTTCCTGTATTAAGCTTTCGTGAAAAGTTCACAATTCCCAATATTATTGATTTTATAACTAAACAAGCCCTTGGAAATATCATCGGTCTTTCGGTGGGTGTATCGGTTTCTACCACATTTACGCATACCGTGCGCGAACGTAAAAGCTTGCACAACCTGTTTGGTTTGGCACACCGTAAAACAACTGTTGTGAATGAAATTCCACATTGGCTGCAAACAGTCATTTCTATTGCCGTTGGATACATAGCCCTTGAAATCGTTCATTACTTTTTACAAAGCAAACAGGTCATGGCCTTCTGGAAATTGTTGCGAAAAAAAATTCAGGTATCCTTCAAATGAGGTGCTTGATACTCGATACTGATACTTGATACCCAGTCTTCCGTTATCGAGAATCGAGTATCCAGAATCGAGTATCTTTACATTTAGATAATATCAAATCATTTATCTTTGCCCAAAACCGAGAGTCTTGAAAAAGAAAATAGCTTTTATTATCAATCCTATTTCAGGTGGAATCAATAAAGAAAAATTCCCTTCACTTATAGGCCGTTACCTCGACCGCAATCAGTTTGAGGTAGAGATTAACTTTACCCGCTCAGCCGAACATAATCTAGAACTTGCCCAGCAGGCAGTTGAACAAAAGAAGGATGTGGTGATAGCGGTGGGTGGTGATGGTACTATTAACAATGTGGCCAAATTTATGGTAAATACAGGTATTATGTTTGGCATTGTACCTCAAGGTTCAGGCAATGGTTTGGCGCGCCACTTGCGTATTCCGCTCAACAATATGAAGGCCCTTCAAATCATCAACAAGTTGCACCGCAAAAACATTGATGCCGGTATGGCCAATGATCATTTTTTTGTAAATGTGGCCGGAGCAGGTTTTGATGCCCATGTGAGCTGGATGTTTGCCAATGCACCCAAAAGGGGTTTCTGGTCATACACCAAAATCACCCTTAATGAGTTTGCCAGCTACAAGCCACAATCCTATGAGTTGATTGTGGATGGAGAAACGGTAACAAGGGATGCTTTCATTATTTGTGTGGCCAATGGCTCACAATATGGTAATAACGCATTCATTGCTCCACAAGCCAATCTGGATGACGGATTATTTGACATCAGCGTAATGAAACCCTTTAAGATGCACCAAATGCCGGCCATTGGTTTGGAAATGTTTATGAAAAAATACAATAACTCACGGTATGTTGATGCGCTCAAAGGTGAAAACATTATCATCAAACGCGAGCATAAGGGTGTATTCAATATTGACGGAGAACCTGTAATGATGGATAAAGACATTCATATTAGGATGTTACCCGAAGCGTTGAAAGTGATTGTTCCGTAGCCTGATTCGCGGCCTATAGCCGTTTCATGATAAATAAAGCCTACATTCGCAGCTTATTTACAAACATGAAATTTTCAGAATTACACTTAATTGATCCTATACTAAAAGCATTGCAAGAAGAAGGATACGAAACCCCCACCCCTATTCAACAACAAGCCATACCACCATTATTAGAAGGAAAAGATTTATTGGGATGTGCCCAAACAGGAACCGGAAAAACAGCTGCTTTTGCTATTCCTATTATTCAATTGCTATACAACGCCCGCGAAACCGAGCGCAAACGTAAACTTACCTCTACCCTTATTCTTACACCTACCCGCGAGCTTGCCATTCAGATTGGTGAAAGTTTTGCTGCATATGGTAAATACACAGGACTAAAACATGCCGTTATTTTTGGTGGAGTATCCCAACACGGACAAACCAATGCCTTGAAATACGGAATTGATATTTTGATTGCCACTCCGGGACGTTTACTCGATTTAATGAATCAAGGATTTGTGGATTTAAACCATATCAAGTTTTTTGTATTGGATGAAGCCGATCGTATGCTCGATATGGGATTTGTACATGATGTGAAGAAAGTACTTGCCAAGCTACCCCGTCAGCGCCAATCATTGTTTTTCTCGGCAACCATGCCCGATGTGATTACCAAATTAGCCGATACCATTTTACACAATCCTACACGCGTAGAGGTAACACCCGTTTCTTCAACAGCTGATACTATCAAACAAGGAGTATATTTTGTAGACAAAGGCAACAAAAAATTATTACTTATTGACCTGTTGAAAAACCAGGACATGAAAAGCGTACTGGTATTTGCGCGCACCAAACATGGTTGCGACCGTATTGCACGCGATTTAGTGAAGCATGGATTTAAGGTAGCGGCCATTCATGGTGATAAGTCACAGAATGCCCGTCAGCATGCGCTAAGTGATTTTAAAGCAGGCAAGATTCGCACGCTGATAGCAACCGATATTGCGGCTCGTGGTATTGATGTAGACAGCCTTTCGCACGTTGTCAATTATGAAATGCCTAATGTTCCCGAAACGTATGTTCACCGGATCGGCAGAACAGGTCGTGCCGGAGCCAATGGCGTTGCTTACTCATTTTGCGATGCGGAAGAAAAAGCATACTTAAAAGACATTCAAAAGCTGATTGGCAAAGCGCTTCCTGTAATAGATGACCATGATTATCCGATGAAGGATTTTAACCCTACACCGGCTCCAAAACAACAACAAGGCAGAAGACCGGAAGGTGGTGGAAGAAACAACGACCGTAAACGTCCGCAGCAAGCCAATGCTGCCAATAAGGATCGTAAACCATTCAGAAGGTCACGCTAAATACTATCCTCAAACTTTAAACCTAACACCTTTAAATATGAGCAATAAGAATAAAAACAAAGACGGTGTCGTATACAGTACCAGCAACGATTTTGAATACCAATATGAGCAGGAGGAAGCGACTTCAACCCTTCCTCCTCAACAACAAAACCTCAAACTATTCCTTGACCGCAAAGGCGGTGGAAAACTGGTATCCCGCATCCATGGTTTCATTGGATCGGACACTGATCTAACCACATTAGGTTCATCCATTAAAAAAATATGTGGTGTGGGCGGCTCCATTAAGGATGGTGAAATCCTGATTCAGGGAGACCTTAGGGATAAAATTCTGGCTTATTTATCCAAAGAAGGGTATAAGGCAAAGAAAGCCGGTGGTTAAAACCTCATTAAAATTGGGCTGTACCGAATATCCTTATTCTAATTTAGGTTACTTTAGCACATCTAAACCCAACTAATGAATGAATATACTGGTAATCGAAGATGAACCCAAAGTTGCAGCCTTTATTCAGGAAGGCCTTGAAGAAGAGCAACACCAGACTACAGTAGTGTATGATGGTCATTTCGGATTAAAAATGGCAACTGAAAAATCCTACGATATCATTATCATGGATATTTTGATCCCCTACATCAATGGATTAGACTTGTGTAAACAAATCAGGGAAAAAGGAATAACTACTCCTGTATTGATGTTATCCGCCTTAGGTTCTACTGATGATAAAGTAGTTGGTCTTGATGCAGGTGCTGATGATTACCTTGTAAAACCATTTGAATTTAAGGAATTGCTTGCCCGTATTCGTGCCTTATCCAAACGCTCCATGAAAACGGATGTTGATATGCATATGTTGACCATTGAGGATCTTACAATGGATATGGATAAACGTACGGTTATACGTGCCGGAAAAAACATTGATCTCACTGCCAAGGAGTTTTTATTATTGGAATATTTCCTGAGGAATAAAGGGCGCGTCATTTCACGAACGGAGATTGCCCAGAAAGTATGGGGTATAAGCTTTGATACCGGAACCAATGTGATTGATGTGTATGTGAATTTCCTGCGGAAGAAAATTGACAAAGATTACGACATCAAACTTATTCATACTATTATTGGAATGGGGTATACGTTGCGTGTTGAACAGCATTAATCCGATAGAGTATAATCGATGAATATTAAGTTTAAACTCACCTTTTGGTTTACCCTCTTTGTAGCACTTATTCTGGTGGGCAGTTTTTACATCGTGTATCAAAATTATTCGGTGTTCAGGCAAAACAATTTCTATGAACGCCTGAACGACCGCGCTCACTATATTACCAAAGCATTATTGGATACACGAGATCTGGATGACAAGACCATTAGAACCCTCAATGCTTATACACTTAGCATCTCTCCCAATTTACAGGTAAGCATCTATGATCTAAAAGGCAAAAGGGTGCAGTCAATCGGTCATCCTATTTTACTCAGCAGCTTTGAAGGAAAATTGCGCCAACCCAATTTCCATCTTGAAGAACAGATAAACGATACGCAATATGTTGGTTTTATTTATACCGATGGCGATGCCAAATGGATTTCACTGGCTTGCTCAATAGATAAAACCGGTTTTAAAAAAGTAGCGTTTCTTCGTAACCTGTTTCTGATTATTTTGGTATTGAGTATTTGTACAACAGCTTTGGCCGGATGGTGGTTTGCAAGATTGTCTTTACGCCCTATGAATACTGTATTGGAAGATGTTGAAAACATAACTGCCACTAACTTACATAGCAGGCTTACTATTTCCAACCCCAATGATGAAATTGCACAACTCGCCAAAACATTCAATAAAATGCTTGATAGGCTGGAGGGTGCATTTGAGTTGCAAAAGGATTTTGTATCCAATGCATCGCATGAATTCAGAACTCCTCTTACCTCTATGAAGGGACAAGTGCAGGTAGCTTTGCTCAAAGAACGTAGTCCGGCCGAATATCAAAAATTATTACAGTCGCTAAATGACGACATAAATAACAATATAGGATT
>JAZKGH010000101.1:0-4304 GCA_040386055.1 Bacteroidota bacterium | reverse complement strand
TTGCAAGATCTCGCGAAAGCCAATGCCGATTTTCCTATGAAGTCATTTTACCCGTTGCCGCTATTAGATATACTGATTGATGCCCAGAATGAACTTATCAAAAACAAGCCTCACTATTCCATCAACATAATAGTAAACGAATCGATAGACAAGCATGAGCTGCTTTATTGCATTGGTGATGTGAATCTACTCAAGTCGGCATTTATGAACCTGATGGATAATGGTTGTAAATTCTCTCCCGACAATAAAGTTCAGGTAAAAGTAAAGGTAGATCCCGGAAAAATATGTCTGCTGTTTGTAGATGAAGGAGTAGGTATTCAGCCCGAAGACATTCCACATATCTTCGAGCCTTTTTTCAGGAGCAACGACACCCGTAATGTAAACGGGCATGGCATTGGGTTATCATTGGTAAAACGTATCGTTGAACTGCACACAAGCAGTATTTCCGTTACTTCACAAACCGGAATAGGTACTACTTTTAAAATATGTATACCTTCAGTTTCGGATACTAAGCCGGTTTGAGCTATTTCAAATACGTATTGAAATAGTCAGTTACCTTTTGCATTAAGTGCACCCTGTCTTTACCCAACACATTATGTTTGTGTTCCGGATATACAAAATAATCAACCTGAACGCCTTCATCCACACACTTTTTAATGTATGATAAACTATGTTGCCACAATACCACATCATCATCCGTTCCATGAATGACCATCAGTTTGCCCTTTAAATTTTTCACATAATTAGTAAGATCAGCATCTTTATATCCCTCCGGATTTTCTTGTGGCTTGTCCATGTAACGCTCTGTATACATAATCTCATAAAGAGACCAATCAATCACCGGACCTCCTGCCACACCTACTTTAAAGGCATCGGTACGGGTCATCATTCCGATACTCATAAATCCGCCAAAACTCCAGCCAAATACACCCATGCGTGTTGTATCAATATAACGCTGTTTCGTCAAAAAATTCACACCGGTTAATTGATCTGCACGTTCAACTGTTCCCAGCTTTCGGAAAGTTGCCTGTTCAAAATCTGCACCCCTGTTTCCCGAACCCCTGTTATCAATACTAAACGTAACGTATCCTTGTTGTGCCATCATGTATAGCCACATATCAGCGCCTCCAAGCCAGGTATTCGTTACCAGCTGCACATGAGGACCTCCATAAACATACACTATGGTTGGGTACTTTCGGGTTGAATCAAACTGTGGCGGGTAAAACACACGATAGTTGAGAGGTGTTACCTTATCATCTGCCATTACTGATCCCAGTCGCATACCGCATGGTTTGTATGCGGCCAATGGATTGGGTGCGTTCAGTAACACTGAGAGTTCGTTTCCTTTTTGGTCAACCAATACTGTCTTACGCGGTGTTGTTGCATTACTGTATGTATCAATAAAATATTTCCCATCATCACTTAGCACCACTGTATGTACCCCCGGAGCATTTGTGAGTTGTTTTACTTTTCCTGTTTCAATTTCCACCACAAAGCATTGGCGTTCCATCCCATTATTGGTCGCTCCCATGTAATAAGCATTTTTACCTTCCTGATCAAATCCGAGGAACCCGGTTACATTAAATTTTCCAGTGGTAAGCTGACGTAACATTTTGCCTCTCAAATCATATAAGTATAACTGATTAAATCCATCACGTTTACTCGTCCAGATAAACTTCCCATTATCATTAGGAACAAAAACCATTGGACATTCAGGCTCTACATATTTAGGATGTGTTTCCGTAAACAGTGTTTTTACAAATGCCCCACTTCTTCCATCATATTGGTTCAGTTTCATTTCATTTTGTGCTCTGTTTACTACTGCAATAAATATAGCATCCTGCTCCGGACTCCAGGCCACATTAGTAAGGTATTGGTCCCCATTAGCATTCGTTTGCACTTCAAACTGACGACTGTTGATGTAATCCTTAACAAACAATTTAACAGTATGACTTTGTGCTCCGGCCATAGGATATTTGATGCGTTCGAAGGATCCCGGTTTGCTCTCAAAATTCATCAGCTCATAATCCGTTACATTTCCTTCCAGCATTTTATAATAGGCTAACTTGTCTCCCTTAGGAGACCAAAACAATCCTTTATCAATACCAAATTCGCTGCGGTGTACTGTTTTCCCGTTTACAGTACCATAACCTCCATCATACGTGAGCATGGACACCTTTATCGCACCATCTGCATCCTGTTGTTTTTTCAGGTAATCTTCTTTTTTTATCCATGTATTCGTATCAAATACTATTACGTTATTGTTCACCACAAAAGCCGTTTTTGATGATACAGGATTAAACTGTACCTCTTCTGCTTCTTTAGGTAATTTGGTTATAGTGGTTGCTACCTTTGATTTTACATTCATTGTGTAGAATGCGTTATTGTAAAAGAATCGAAACTTTGCCGAATCTAACCAGGTAATAAAAGGTAAACGTTGCGGAACCGGAACATCTATTTCCAGTGTTTTAAACAACGTGCCGAATTCGTCCATTGAAAATACGATATCCTGTTTTCCTGTTGCGGCATCTTGTTGAATCACCATTTCTTTTCCATCTATTTTACTCACATAACTGAAAACGGAAGATCCTTTTATCCATTGCAATTGCATCAGTTTATCCGGAGCCAGTGAAGTGCGCTGTTTCATTACCACATCTTCGGTGGTAAGCATTTTTGTTTGTGCCCATGCGCCTATTGACAGACCGGTTAGAACAAGAAATGAAAATAGTTTTTGATGATTCATATTGTAACTTTAAATGAAGTGCCAATTAACGGAATTTCCCGCTTTATCGAATGGTATTTTTGATGAATAGTTTGGAGGATTGGGGTAAATACGGCAGTGGATAAACAAAAAAAAGACTGATCCGGGAGGATCAGCCTTTTTAGCCCTATGAAATCAATCTAAACCCCTTTGGATTGAAATCGAGTGCAAGATCATACTTTTTATGAAACCATGCAAGTGTTTTTTGTAAAAAATATACGACAATTGGAATTGTTTGAACCTATCGCTTCCTTTCTATTGAGAATCACGGACAACGAAACATTCTATTATGGAACACCGGCAATCTATTTAGAATGGATATAAAAAAAAGACTGACCCGGGAGGGTCAGCCTTTTTAGCCCTATGAAATCAATCTAAACCCCTTTGGATTGAAATCGAATGCAAGGTTAGAATTTTTTTACCACAATCCAAATTTTTTTGATAAACGGTTATACATTAAAGCGGAAGTGCATAATATCTCCATCAACAACAGTATACTCCTTTCCTTCCACACGCATGCGTCCGGCCTCTTTCACAGCAGCTTCTGATTTATACTGTACGTAATCCCCATAGCTGATTACTTCCGCCCGAATAAACCCTTTTTCAAAATCAGTATGAATAACTCCTGCTGCTTGTGGCGCCTTAAATCCGTTGGTAATGGTCCAGGCTCTCACTTCTTGTACCCCGGCAGTAAAGTAGGTTATCAAATTCAGGAGTTTGTAAGCCGATTTAATCAACTTGGCAACCCCTGATTCGTTCAATCCTAAATCAGCTAAAAATGCCACGCGGTCTTCATAGCTTTCCAGTTGTGCAATATCAGCTTCAATGGCGGCACTAATCATAATCAGCTCCGCTCCTTCTCCTTTGATGGCTTCTTTTACCTGTTCCACATATTTATTACCCGAAACCACACTTCCTTCATCCACATTGCATACATACATTACCGGTTTAGCGGTAAGCAACATCAGGTCTTCAATGTGTTTTTTATCTTCATCGGCAACCTGTGCATTACGAGCCGATTTCCCTTGCTCCAGATGTGCCTTGTATACTAATAATGTAGTCTCTGCTTTGGAAGCATCCTTATCGCCTGTTTTGGCAGCACGGCTTACTTTTTGCAATTTTTTCTCAATAGCGTCAAGATCTTTCAGCTGCAATTCTGTATCAATAATCTCTTTATCACGAATAGGATTTACTGAACCATCTACGTGAATAATATTGTCGTCATCAAAACAACGCAATACGTGCAAAATAGCGTCCGTTTCGCGGATATTAGCCAAAAACTGGTTACCCAATCCCTCTCCTTTACTTGCTCCTTTTACCAATCCTGCAATGTCCACAATTTCTACCGTTGTAGGCAAAATACGCTGAGGGTTTACAAATTTGGCAAGTTCATTTAATCGTTCATCCGGTACCGTAATCACTCCCACATTAGGTTCGATGGTACAAAACGGAAAGTTTGCAGCTTGCGCTTTAGCATTACTCAAACAGTTAAACAAGGTTGATTTTCCTACATTGGGCAAGCCCACAATTCCACATTTCATAT
>JAZKGH010000100.1:0-2462 GCA_040386055.1 Bacteroidota bacterium | reverse complement strand
CGGTAACAGATGTAAACGGAAATGTATCAACAACCGATGCAGTAGTAACAGTAGTGGATGGTATTGCACCAATCTCAGTTGCACAAAATGTAACGGTTCAACTTGATGCAAATGGTACAGGTTCGACCACAGCAACGGCAGTGAATAACGGTTCAAGTGATGCATGTGGAATTGCGAGTATGACTTTATCGAAAACAGATTTCAATTGCAGCAATGTAGGATCAAACACAGTGACGTTAACAGTAACAGATGTGAATGGCAATGTATCAACAGCAAATGCTACCGTAACGGTAGTAGATGGTATTGCACCAGTTGCTATTGCGAAAAATATCAGCGTAACATTGGCAAACGGAACAGCAACTATAACCGCTTCTGAGGTCAACAACGGCTCAACCGATGCATGCGGTATTGCAAGTATGACGTTGTCAAAAATGACATTTACATGTAGCAATATTGGTACTAACTCAGTAACGCTAACAGTAACGGATGTCAATGGAAATATATCATCTGCATCAGCAGTTGTGACGGTTATTGGTGCCATCCCAACAGTAAATATTTCGCAGGGAGTACAACCCGGATTTTCACAAGGAGGAGCTATCGTATTAACGGCAAGTTCACCAACCGCTATAAGCTATGTTTGGACAGGAGGGCCTTCGACTGCAAGTTATTATGTGTATGCTTCGGGTACATATACGGTTACAGCTAAGAATGCATATGGATGTACGGTTAACGGGTCAACTCCGGTAAACTATACTGCAGCAAATCTATTATCATCTTATACCATCATCGGAACAGATGACGTGGAACTGGAAGACCATGTAAAGGTTTTGAATGGAGGAGTAGGTAATACAAGTAGCTGTGGAGAAGTGGAAGTAAAAGACAATTCACTGGTAAACGCAGCTGGAACTTTTGTAAGAGCCAAAAACATTGACGTTAGCGGATCCAGTATCGTATCAAATAAGATCTTCACACCAACACCAACAAGCATATTACCCTCATTCCTGTATAATCCATATTGTAACAACAATACCACTTGTGGTCATAGTCATCATAATAGTTGTGGCAACTCCCATGGTGGTTGTTCGGGCGGTTGCTCTCACTCACACCATAATGGCTGCAGTAACAATATCAACAACTACAATAAGAACATTGGCCAGAATGCAACAGTAATTATCACAGATAGTGTAATGGGTCAAGTTGTAATTGGAAAATATGCGACAGTGACCTTTACGGGCTCCAGACTTTACATTAAAGGCCTTGAAATAGGCGAAGGAGCAACAATTAAATTTACCCAGTGTGCAGTAGTCAGAGTGTGCAATGGTGTACAAATGAAAAAGGATGTAAACTTCAATACAGTAAATCCGGTATTGGTTACAATGTATATAGAAGATAAACTCAAAGTTGATGAGGGCTCAGAAGTAATAGCACATATTTACACCAAAGACAAGATTTCGATAAAAGGGAAACAATCATCACCAACTGTGATGAGAGGATTATTCATTGGAGAAAAAGTGGAAGTGAAAGATTATGTGAACTTCTACTGGAACACCGCAACTGCTTGCAATAATAGCATGCTTGCAAAAACAGAAATAGAAGCTGACGAAACAGGTCTTATCGGTGAATACTTTGATGTAAATGTATATCCGAATCCAAGCAGCGGAGCATTTAATGTTCGCTTGTTCAGTTCATCACCTGTGCCATTCTCAGTTGTTATTTATGATATGAATGGAAGACTTGTAGAGACATTACAGATAGACAATTCAAGTTTACATTCAGACGTAGGAGAAGCTTATGCAGATGGAATGTATTTCCTGAAAATTACACAAGGAGAGCAAACCAAAACAATACGATTGGTGAAAACCATGCGTTAGTATTTCATTGATTTTTGCTAAACAAAAAGCCGTCCTGAGTATATCAGGACGGCTTTTTTATTCTGGGTATGTGAAGTTACAAACTTCAAACATGTTATACATACAAGTCTGTGACTTACTTAATCATTGCGGTATCATAAACGTTAGATGCGAGATGCACCACCTATTTGATATACATAAATACCACTACCCTTTATTGCCTTAAGGCATTCCGGTTCAAAATATTTTTGATAAAAAGGTGGTTCCGAAGAAATGGCCGGCAATGTATTAGCAATTGTTCTTGTAATAATATATTTCTATTGGTTGCCTTTATACAATTGCTTATAAAGAGAGAGCGAAAGATGTAATATTTTCTAAATGAAGAGATAATTAGGCAGAGGCAAAACCAGTATCAACTTAAATTAAAAAAGCCTCGCAAATGCGAAGCTTTTAGATGCGGAGAGCGAGGGATTCGAACCCTCGATACCTGTTACAGTATACGCGCTTTCCAAGCGCGCTCGTTCGGCCACTCTGACAGCTCTCCGGATAATTTCATATTTCAATAACCAATAACCAATAACCAATAACCAATAACCAATAACCAATAACCAA
>JAZKGH010000099.1:0-13475 GCA_040386055.1 Bacteroidota bacterium | reverse complement strand
CTGCTAATTTTCCAAACATATAATTAGTTATTAGTTGCTACCAGATCTTTTTTACGTTCACCAATTTGTTGTCTCCACATGGCATAGTACAAACCTTTCTCATCCAGTAATTGCTGATGTTCTCCGGTTTCTATAATCACCCCTTTTTCCAATACAAAAATACGATCGGCATGCATGATGGTGCTTAACCTGTGTGCAATTAATACGGTGATGTGTTCTTTTTTGCTGGTAATTTGTTTAATGGTGTTCGATATTTCTTCTTCGGTAAGTGAATCCAATGCTGATGTTGCTTCATCAAATACCATCAACCGAGGATTACGCAGCAATGCACGGGCAATGGATAAACGTTGTTTTTCGCCACCACTCAATTTCATTCCACCTTCTCCAATCACAGTTTCTAACCCATTTTCGCTTCGTTCCAGTAATCCTGTACAGGCAGCTTTTTGCAATGCTGAGTTTATTTCATCATCTGTTGCATTGGGTTTAACAAACTGTAAATTCTCTTTAATGGTACCCGAGAACAATTGTGTATCCTGCGTTACAAATCCAAGCTGGTGCTGCAGTTCGTCTTTATCAATATCGTGTGAGTTTATTTCGTTGTAATCAATATGTCCTTGTTGGGGAGTATACAATCCCACCAGTAATTTCACCAGGGTACTTTTGCCCGAACCGCTGGGACCTACAAACGCAACCGTTTCGCCTTTGGATACACTAAAATTTATACTACTTAATGCATCATAGTTTGCCGACTTGTGGCGAAAGGTAACATCCTTAAACGATAGTCTTTCAATAGCATTAATAGGTTTAGGATTGGTGGGTCTCACTTCAATCGGAGTATTGATAATTTGTTCGAAATTGGCCAGGGATGCTTCTGCTTCACGGTAGCTGATGATAACGTTTCCAACTTCCTGCAGCGGGCCAAAAATAAAGAATGAATAAAACTGAAAGGTGATGATTTCACCCACCGTAAGCCGTCCTTCAAAAATAAGATAGAGTAATATGAAGAGAATGCTTTGACGCAAGAAGTTTACAAAGGTACCCTGAACAAAAGAAATACTCCGAATATCCTTTACTTTTTTGAGTTCGAGTTGAAGAATTTTTTTGGTGGCTGTGCTCAGGCGGTGTGTTTCCTGGTTAGTTAACCCAAGGCTTTTAACGAGTTCGATATTACGCAAACTTTCGGTGGTGCTTCCTGCAAGTTGCCGCGTTTCCCGTACAATATTGGTTTGTACTTTCTTTACACGTTTGGATAAGTAATTGGTAATAATGCCCAGTGCAAATGCTGCAATTACATAAACAGCAATTAGTCCAGTATATACATTTACCGTGTACACAACCACAAACACAAGTCCAATAATTGACGTAAAGAGAATATTGATAAAGTTTGATATGAATTTCTCTGTATCGGTTCTTACTTTCTGCAGAATATTCAGTGTTTCACCACTGCGTTGATCTTCGAATTCATTGAACGGGATTTTTAAAGTATGTTTCAATCCATCAGTGTATATATCGGCACCCAATTTTTGAATAATTAGGTTCATGAAATAATCCTGGAAAGCTTTGGCAATGCGGCTTACCATGGCTACACCAATAGATGCACCAATAAGAACTGACACTCCTTTAAGGAAAATAGTCTTGTCATAATCACCTGCATGCATTGCAAACCGGTCAATTATTTTTCCATAAATAAACGGGTCTAAAAGAGAAAATACCTGATTGATACTGGCAAGTATCATGGCGAGGAAAACAAGATTTTTATAGCGCTTGAGGTAAGAGAGAAGTATGTTCATTGAAAATAGATAAGATGCGATATTAGTATTTAATACGCAATATATGTGATAACAAGTGTTGGATGAAAAGTGTTTTAATCACAAAAAAAAACAGTCTAAGGGTAGGCTATGGCAAAGGTTCCGGTAATGTTTTTGAGTTCAATAGTTTGGACGCCATTAGATACTGAGCAGTTCAACAAAATGGTAAGTTTACGTGTGCGTTGCCCGAGTTCATTTACCTGATATTCTCCAACCCCGGTTACCTCAAAATTACTGGCAGAAGATTGGGTAAGATTTCCACTTGAATAAAGCACTCCATTGGTATCTATCCATTCGACAACCACATGGGATAGATGTAAAGAATCAGTGATCAATTCAGAGGTAAATGAAAAATTTGTTTTACACTTGGAAATATCAAGAGTGTTAACATTTTTGCATAGCTGCATGGTATCGGATCCGGTGATATATTCCATGCATACTTTATACATTCCTCCGGTAGTGTAGGTGTGTTGAACAATAGATCCTTGGGCGATATTCCCGTCTCCGAAATCCCAGGACACAATTGCATTTGGATTTACAGGAATACTATTAAACAATAATGAAAGGGTATCAGGATAATTAATGGTAAAGTTTGTTGTTTTACCCACACGGGAAGGGGTAAGGTAAACAGGTTGGTTCAATTCTGAAAAGCACCCTCCCGGAAAAACAGCAGTGCAGGTAATCGGATAAATTCCGGCAACAGGAAAGATAACAACGGGATTGGTTTCGGTTGAAAAACGGTTGTTTCCAAAATCCCATGAAATAGCCGGAGTGCCTGTTCCCACAGCGTTTGAATAACAGCTTAACTGATAGTGAGATTCAATAGGATTGCGTTGGTCGAAATACGGATAATGACCAATGGTAATGGCCGAATCAATGGAATAAGGAAAACGGGTGGTGTAATTGCGAACGTAAATGTTTAAAGCAGGTCCGCAAGTAGCACAACCATTGGGTTTAAGTGCACCTTTAAAAACATGTAGATCATACGATTCCTTAGTAAACCCCGTTGACATGTAATAATTATTAACTCCTGCACTTAACTGAACAGGAATTCCGTTTGCCATTCCTGATATGCTAAAAACAGGGACACCGGATTCTTCCATTGGAGGCTCTTTTTCTATGCAGCTAGAAATACATGCCAGAGAGAGTATCGCAATCAGGGCATATTTATGCATGTGTTAAAATAACTTGTACCCTATAGTAAGTCTTACACCATTGTTACAATCGGTTTTGTCGGAATGGAAGGAAGTATTTTTGGTAACATCTATTAAACCCATATAATAAGATGCAGACAATGTATATCGGTTTTGAATCATCAGTGTATATCCGATATTAAACTGAACATCTACTTTATTGATACCATCCAGATAACCATTGCTTGAATTTTCCTTACTTCCATTTGTTTCAATCAAATCATGAGATTGGAACGCATATCCTAAAGTAGCACCGGCTTGTATGTAATGGTTTCCTTTGATGTTGTAATAAGCCGCAACAGGTAGCTCTATGTAATCGAGACGCACTGTAGTGATTTTGGTCTCATTGCTGTTTTGACCAAAACTGTAATCAACACTACGATAAACACGCGCATCGAGGTTTTGCTGCAAGCGACTGTATGTTAAGCCTGTGCTCAGGGCAAATTTGGGACTGATGAAGCGATAGTAACGAAGACCTCCGTGGAAGTTAACTGTTGAAGAAAGATTATAGCTATTTACACCACCTTCGATGGTTAAAAATCCTTTAGAACGGTTAGCTGCGTAAGTAAGAAAGTCCGGTCTTTTAAGATCTGTTGTAAGGCCTTTTTGGACACCTTTTATTGGGTGGAAAAGTTTTCCATTGATATAGACAATATCAGAAGTAACGTTTAAAATAACCTGTTCATCAGAAGCAGTAGCGATAGTGTTTTGTTCTGCCAATACCGATTTGCGTGTGCGCTGTTGTTGAACAAAACGTTTTTGAGGTTTAGCTTGAGAAGAGGCGCGCTCTGCATTTTTAGGCTGTGATGTGTTTCCGGAAACAGAGCTGTTGGTTGGGCTTGTATTTGATATGACTGTGTGAGCAGGTTCGTTTGGAGAAGTGATATTAGCAGATAGCACTACATGTGTATTTGATTCCAGGGGAAGGGTAGAGGCTAAAAAGGCGGGTTTCTCTTGTTTGGCAGCAGAAGGTGTATTGGCAGAGTTCCATAACAATCCTACTGATAATGCCACCAACACAATACCCGAAAGTACTACATTGAGCATACCTTGCCCTGCAGTTGCCCGGTGTGTGGCAATCATTTGCTGAGCGTTACTCCAGTATTGACCCTTCATTTCAAACGTTTTCTGTTTGAATTGAGATCTCAGGAATTCATCAAATTGTTCATCGTTACGATTCATAATGCGTATACTTTAATTGACGTCATGGCTTTTTTCATAATCTGCTTTAGCAGGTTCCTTGCGTTCGACAAATGCCATTTTGAAGTACCTTCTGAAATGGTGAGTGCCTTGGCAATTTCTTTATGACTTAAACCTTCGAATACATAAAGGTTAAGAACCATCTTGCTTGCATCGGGCAGCCTATTAATACAACGCTGGATATCCTGGATATTCAGTTTTGCTTCTGCATCGGTTACATTCATTGAAGATGGCGGCTCAACCGGATAAATATCCGTGTGTTGCATCAATGTTTTATATGTTTTGTTAGACCTGAACTCGTCAATGATGGTATTAATCATCACGGTTACCATCCACTTATTAAAAGGTTGGGCGGTATCATACTTGCTCAGGTTTGTTATTATTTTTAAGAACCCTTTATTAACCAAATCGGCTGCATCGTCTTCACTACGTGTATATCTGTAGGTAACCGACATCAATGTTTGGAAACATGCGGTATACAAGGCATACTCTGCCCGTGTATCTCCTGCTATGCAACCTTTTATAATATTGATATCTATCTCCTGCATTCTGTGTTGAAAATAATACAGTTATGGTTACAATCCAAGTTTCTGTACTTTTTGTTTAAATCACTTCATAATTCTAATGGTCTTAACCTCAGTATCCGTTTTGAGTTCCAGAATGTAAAACCCGGCCGGTAAATCGGTTATTCCCACTTCAATATTGTCAATTCCCTTTTGCAGACTAATCGTTTTGTCATTCCCTAAAACATCAAATAGCTTAAGAGTGACCAATGATGCAATGGGTTTGTTAAAAGTTATGTGTAACACATTTCTAGCAGGTATCGGATAAACTGTGACTCCGCTCAGCGAATTAAATTCCGGGAGTCCGGTCTCAATGCTAATCTGTTTGCATAGGGTGTCAGTACATAATACACCGGAACGAACTATTAGACACACATTATACGTTCCATTAACCCCGAAGTAATGAACGGGGGAAACTTCTGCCGTTGGGTTCACATCATTAAATCTCCATTCATAGGTAAGATTAGGACCAACCGATTTATTGGTAAATACAGCAATTCGGGTAGCGTTGTTTCCGGAGTCGGGGAAAAGTGCATATGAAAAATCAGCCTTGCAAAAGGGGATGATATTGATGATCTCCACTATTTTACAAATACTATCCGCACAATTAGGACCGCTCACCAGCAAACAAACTGTGTAGTTGCCAATCGTATCAAACCTGTGTGTTGGATCTTTTAGGGTTGAAGTGACTGTATCTCCAAAAAGCCAGAAATAAGTGATGCCGGTATCGCCAAGGGTAGTATTTGTGAACTGCACGTTATAAGAATCTGCAGTATCCGTTTCGAAACTAAAGTCCCCCACGCATGGAGACGGGCTATTTCGGTTGATTCTCACAAATTCACAGGTTACATCGGTACAGGTTGTATCGGTATTTACAATATTTAAGCACACATAATACCACCCATTGGTGGCAAAACGATGCTTAGGATGTTGCTCCGTTGAATAGTTTCCATCCCCAAAACTCCAATAATAATTAAGGTTTAACCCCGATGAATTATTGGTAAATGTTACCGTGTCCATTGTAAAATCCAGGCTGTATTGAAACGTAGCCCGGCAATGAACAGGTGGCATATTAATGGTGGTACAAAAAGTATCATTACAACCTGCATTAGCTATCGCAAGGCATATGGACTGAAGTCCGGGCTTTAAATGGATAACAGGGTTTGTATCATTAGAAAGAACGATTGCGGGATTGCTATACCATGTATAGGTTACCGCCTGATTCACATTAGCAAGTGTTGACAGGTTTGTAAATTGAACCTCTCCGGTATTAGAATCAATACTATAGGAAAAGTCGGCATTGCATTGAGCGTCCCCCCTGAAAGTTGCTATAAAAGCAAGAATTACAAGGAGTAAGCATTTTTGCAAATAGTACAATTTCTGACAAACCATTGCTAACGTATTTATGAGTACGCAGGTAAAAGGGAAAGGGTTGGTTGGAGTTGGAAAAAAGTTCAATAGGTAAATGTAGGTAAATTGTACTAAAAAAGCCCGTTAGAGGTCTAACGGGCTTTCAATTAAGTATCAAAAAATTAAGCCATTGTAGTATAAACAGCTGTCACATCGTCATCATCCTCAATCAATTCCAGCAATATGTTCACTTCCTCCTCTTGTTCAGGGGTAAGTTCAACCGGGTTGGTTGGTTCACGGGTAAGTTCAGCATTCAGGATGGTGTAACCCTTATCCTCCAGTGCTTTCTGCATCCTGCCGTAGTCTTCAAAAGAAGTTGAAATATAGATCGCGTCTTCGTCCACATTGATTTCTTCAGCTCCGTAATCAATCATTTCCAATTCAAACTCATCCATATCAATATTTCCTTTGGCAATTTTGTATTCACCAATGTGTTCAAACAAAAACTCCATGGAACCTTTAACGCCTAGTGCACCGCCTTTTTTATTGAAATAACTGCGCAGATTAGCCACTGTGCGTGTTGGGTTATTGGTAGCTGTTTCTATCATGATACCAATGCTGTGCGGTCCTTTTCCTTCATACAATACCTCCTCGAAATCACCATCTTCTTTGCTTACAGCACGTTTAATGGCATTGTCAAGATTGTGTTTAGGCATATTAATGGCCTTAGCTTTGGCTAATGTTACACGCAAACGCGGATTCCCATCGGGATCCGGTCCACCCATTTTTACAGCAATAGCGATCTCTTTACCAATACGTGTGAAGGCCCGGCTCATCTTTGCATAGCGGGCAAACATCTTGTGTTTTCGTTTTTCAAATACCCTTCCCATAGTCTTTTTTTAAATTCGAATTTCGAAGCACGAATTTCGAAAAAATGTTAAATATCTTAAATCTCAAATCAAAAACTCTCAATTCTTACCTACCATCCGTCTCCATCTACCAGATTACCTAATCCTCCCAGTATTCCTCCTTCTTCTTTACGACCCATCGGCCCTGCATATGAGAGCATGCGTCCTGCAAGACGGCTAATGGGTAATGATTGAATCCAAATCTTACCCGGGCCTGAAAGTGTAGCGAAAAATACACCTTCTCCACCGAATAATGTATTTTTTATTCCTCCAACAAACTGAATATCGTAATTAACTTCCTGAGAAAAAGCAACTAAACAACCGGTATCTATCTTTAATAATTCACCGGGTTGCAGGGAACGTTCAATAACATGCCCACCTGAATGCACGAAAGCCAATCCGTCACCTTCCAGTTTTTGCATGATGAAACCTTCCCCTCCAAATAATCCTGTTCCTAATTTTCGCTGAAACTCAATGCCTACACTGACTCCTTTTGCTGCGCATAAAAAAGAGTCCTTTTGGCAAATGATTTTGCCTCCCATATGGTACAAATCCAGAGGAATGATTTTACCTGGATAAGGTGCCGCAAAGGTTACTTGTTTTTTACCTTGTCCAACATTAGTGTATGCGGTCATAAAAAGGCTTTCTCCCGTAAGCAATCTTTTTCCGGCACTGAATATTTTTCCCAGTAATCCACCTTGCTGCTGCGAGCCGTCTCCAAATATTGTTTGCATGTCAATGCCATTGTCCATCATCATAAAACTGCCGGGTTCGGCCATTACTGTTTCCTGTGGGTCAAGTTCAATCTCTACGCATTGCATTTCCGATCCTAATATGCGGTAATCTATTTCGTGGTTCGATTTCATATTATTGAATTATGACGCGAAAATAAGAATTTGTTGAATTAGTTAATATGTTAATAGATGATTAGTTAATTGGTTGTTGGATTAAATGTTATTACGTTAAATGTGTTATTGTGTAATCAGTTAATTAAGTGAAAGTTCTGAATGTAATTGAAAGTTAAAAGTATTCTACTTAAATGATCCGAATAATTAAGCTAATGGCTAAGAGCCAAAAGCTAATAGCCAAACGTCAGAAATATTAAAGGCAAATGATTAATTTCGTAGTGTACGTATGAAAAAGATATCTTTAAAATTTAGAAATACCATTGATACGGGTTTTGGTGAGAAGGCATCAACCCAGGGAGAGCGACTTGTAAACAAGGATGGCAATTATAATGTAAAGCGTGAAGGGCTTCCTTTTTGGAGTCGCTTCAATCATTTTCATGATTTAATTACCATGAAATGGTGGAAGTTTTTTCTGTTCGTAGTATTGTTTTATACCACTATTAATTTAGTGTTTGCCGGTTTGTTTTTAACAGTGGGAATGGAAGAAATAGAGGGAGATAGAGGATTAACACAATGGGAACATTTTTGGGACGCGTTCTTTTTTAGTTCGCAAACATTAACTACTGTAGGTTATGGCAGAACCAGCCCAATTGGTTTTTTGGCCAATCTTGTTGCTGCAGTTGAATGTCTTGTCGGGTTGATGACATTTGCCATCTTAACGGGTGTGTTGTATGGACGATTTTCACGCCCTCAGGCCAAAATCATCTATAGTAAAAATGCATTAATAGCACCCTTTAAAGAAAATACCGCTGTAATGTTTCGGATTGCCAATGGCCGCTCCAATCAGGTGATTGAATGTGAAGCGCAGATGTTGATGAGTTATGTTGACACGGAAACCAATATTCGCAGGTTTATTCAATTGCCGCTTGAAATACCCAAAGTAACAGCGTTGGCTTTAAGCTGGACCATAGTACACCCAATTGATGAAAATAGCCCGATGTATGGCATATCAGAAACTGATCTGGCTGAAATGGATTGTGAGTTTGTATGCATGTTTAAGGCATTTGATGAAACATATGCGCAAACAGTACACAGCCGATACTCGTATCCAAGTGATGATGTTATTTGGGGGGCCAAATTTGAAATGATGTACCACCGTGATAACAAAGGAGAAGCAACAGTATTGGATATGGCTAAAGTCGGTACATATTACGAAGCTCCTTTACCTAAAACAATTGAAGCCTGATCAGGCAAACCGGTGCTCGGTTTTGTTTAACTCTTCCTTAGGTAGGTTTTTGAAGTATTCGTAGGTTATTTTTAAGCCTTCTGCACGATTTACTTTTGGTTCCCAACCCAATATTGTTCTGGCTTTGGTAATATCAGGCCTACGTTGTTTAGGGTCATCCTGAGGCAATGGTTTTGAAATCAATTTTTGAGTAGTGCCAGTTAGTTTAATGATCTCTTCGCCAAACTCTCTGATACTGATTTCATCAGGATTTCCAATGTTCACAGGATAGGCATAATCACTCATCAGCAAACGGTAAATACCTTCTACCAGATCATCTACATAACAGAATGAACGGGTTTGGCTTCCGTCTCCAAACATAGTTAAATCTTCACCCCGCAATGCCTGGCCAATAAAAGCCGGCAACACGCGGCCGTCATTAAGTCGCATACGAGGACCATATGTATTGAAAATACGAATAATGCGTGTCTCTACTTTATGATAAGTGTGGTAAGCCATTGTGATGGCTTCCTGAAAACGCTTGGCCTCATCATACACACCGCGCGGACCAACAGGGTTTACATTGCCCCAGTATTCTTCCGGTTGTGGGTGTACAGTTGGGTCACCATATACTTCTGATGTTGAAGCAACCAGTATTCTGGCTTTTTTCTCTTTAGCTAAACCTAAACAATTATGTGTTCCAAGCGATCCTACTTTTAACGTTTGAATCGGAATTTTTAAGTAATCAATCGGGCTTGCCGGAGAAGCAAAATGCAGGATGTAATCCAAATTTCCCGGTACATGAATAAACTTACTTATATCGTGATGGTAAAATTCAAACTCTTTAAGCTTAAATAAATGCTCAATATTTCTAAGATCACCTGTAATGAGGTTATCCATTCCAATAACATCATAACCCTCTTTGATGAAACGATCGCATAAGTGAGATCCTAGAAATCCTGCAGCTCCTGTGATTAATATTCTTGGCATTTGTAGTTTTTATTAAAAAATAGAGAATGAAATTTATTTGTAAATGTCTTTAAGTTCAACGGGTTTGCTGCCACCTTTCTTTTTCATGCGCATGTTCAACAGTTCTGTTCCTATTGAGAATGCCATCGCGAAATATACATATCCTTTCGGTACATGGTAACCAATAGCTTCTGCTCCCAACAACATACCAATCATCAATAAGAAAGCGAGCGCCAATAGTTTAATGCTTGGATGTTTATCAATAAATTTACTGATAGCCTGTGAGAAAAATAACATGATAATCATTGAAATGACCACAGCAAGAATCATGATGGGAAGGTCTTTGGCCAATCCAACTGCAGTAATAATCGAGTCGAAAGAGAATACAATATCAATTATAATCACCTGCACTACCACATTCCAAAAGGTAGGTTTCACTTTCGAACTTTGTTCATGTGTATCAGCTTCCAGTAGTTCAAAAATTTCGAGTGTACTTTTATACAATAGAAATAATCCTCCGGCCATCAAAATGATATCTCTCCAGCTTACTCCATGATCAAAAATGGTGAAGATTGGATCCACCATATCATGTACGATATGGCTGATAAAGGCAAGCAAAACAACACGAATAAATAATGCTAAAAACAATCCAAGTTGGCGGGCCCTGTTTTGTTTGGTTTTATCCAGTTTGGATGTAACAAGTGAAATGAAAATAACGTTATCAATACCCAGTACAATTTCCATTACGGTAAGTGTAATCAGCGATAACCAAGCTTCGGGTGTAGCAAATATTTCTAACATGCAGAATCGTAAATTGTCCGCAAATATAGTGTTTCAAACCCAAAAAAGAGGCATTGTTAATTGCTTGAGAACAAGTGTAGTATTCGGATTAGAATATTAGAGTAAATGAAGAATCTGCTCAATATCAGTAGGTGCAAACCAATGTTCCGGAGCTTCCTTTCGAAACCAGGTAAGCTGGCGTTTGGCAAAATTGCGTGTATGCTGTTTGATTAATACCACTGCTTTTTCAAGAGAAAGTTTCCCATCTAGATAGTCGAATAGCTCAGTGTAGCCAACAGTTTGCATAGCGTAAGCGTTTCTGTATACAACAACTGATTTTACTTCTTCCAGCAAGCCTTGCTCCATCATCACATCCACTCGTTGGTTGATTCGTTCATACAATATTTCGCGGGGAAGGGTCATAACCACTTTTAGTATTCGAAAAGTTCGATTCTGTTTGACTGATCGGTTCACAAAACCATTTTGAACAGCTGTTTCAATTTCAATGGCACGCATTAAACGTTGCGGATTGGCTATCTCTGTTTGTGCGTAAGCGGTTTCGTTTAATCGTTTCAATCGTTGTTGTAAGGCTTCAATTCCACTGGCTGCAAATAGCTCATGTAATTCAGTTCTCAGTGATTCATTGGCGGGAGGAAGTGCATCCAATCCGTCAATCAGTGCTTTTACATATAAACCTGAGCCACCAACAGCTATTACCGTATCGTGTTGTTTAAAGAGTGAGTCTAATTTTTGTAAAGCATCACGTTCAAAATCTCCGGCACTGTATGTATCCTTAATACTTAATTGTCCAATGAAATGATGAGACACTTCAGCGAGTTCTGCAGGTGATGGTTTAGCCGTACCAATCGAAACTTCCTTATAAAATTGCCGGGAATCGGCAGATATGATTTCAGTTTTTAAACGCTTCGCCAGCTCAATGGCAGCAGCTGTCTTCCCAACTGCTGTAGGTCCAAGAATACATAAAAGCGTTTTACCCGACATTGTTTTTTTTGAATTTCTAAATTATGATTTAAAATTTATTTCGAGATTCGAGATTAAACATTCGTCCTGATAAGCTATCCGGATCAAAATTGAACATTCATTCCATCAAAAGTCCCGCTACTCATTAATAGCATATTTTCTGTTCCCGTATAATACGATGATAAAAATGCGCGCAATTCGTTTTTGTCGGTAAATACCTGCACACCTTGTCCAAAGTTTTCCGCAACTTCTGCAACATCAAGCATTGGCATCTTTTTCATTTCCAATGCATGTTTACTGAATAATACGGCTTTTACATCGGCTTCTTCCATGCTGTTATGGTAATGAGGCAGGAATTCCTTGTTCAAACTGCTATAGGTGTGCAACTCATAAGCAGCAATGAGTTTACGTTCGGGATATAAGTTTTTAACTGCATTTACCGTAGCTTTTAATTTAGAGGGAGCATGCGCAAAGTCTCTGTAGATAATAGATGCGGGTGTTTCCTTTATCGTCTCCAATCGTTTGGCTGTTCCTTTAAATTGCCGGATGGCCTCATAAAATTGTTCTTCTGTGATGCCTGCTTCCAAACAAGCATATTTTGCAGCCATCATGTTTTGCATATTGTGTTTACCGAAAAACTTAAGCGGTAAAAATTGACCATTTACTTTAATAAAGGTGACACCATCTTTTACTTCATTTTCGGGAGTGCTGTAGGGAATCAACCTTGCTTCACAAGGTGTGTTTTCACATACACGTCTCACTTCAGGGTCGTCTGCACAATAAATCAATGCACCTTCTTTGGGCAATGCTTTGATGAAAATCTCAAATTGCTCTACATAATTTTCGTATGTAGGAAACACATTGATATGGTCCCATGCAATACCGGTTATAATGCCCACATCTGTTTTGTAAAAGTGAAATTTCGGACGTGGATCTAACGCGGAGTTCAAATACTCATCACCCTCAAACACGGCAATCTTGCTGGTGTTACTGATGCCCACCATCGTATCAAAACCATCGATAATAGAGCCTACTAAATAATCGAAATCAACATTAAAGTATTTGAGCACAAACAAGATCATGGCGGTTGTGCTTGTTTTACCATGGCTGCCACCAATTACGATCCGTTTTTTGTCTTTGGTTTGCTCATACATGTATTCCGGAAACGAATAGATCTTGAGTCCCAGTTCCTGTGCTCTGATTAGCTCTGGATTCTCTTTTCGGGCATGCATGCCCAATACAATGGCATCTAAATCAGATGTGATATTGCTAATGTCCCAGCCAATGGATTTGGGCAATATGCCGGCCTTTGCCAGCCGTGATTTGGCGGGTTCGTATATTTCGTCATCCGAACCTGTAACTATAAAACCTTTATGATGCAGGGCCAACGCCAGGTTATGCATAACTGCTCCACCAATTGAGATAAAATGAACACGCATGTAGTAAATAAATTTAGCGCAAGGTAATTGTGGTTCGGTTTTGGCTCTACATGATTTTATAAACAATTAAACAGTATGTATTTTAAAATCAAACACCCGGTTGTAATATTGAAAATGACTACTTACCGAAAAATGCTGGTCCTCATTGGTATTGTTTCATTACTGGGCATTTCGTCTTGCCAAAAGGATGATGGAACTACGTTTGAAGAGG
>JAZKGH010000098.1:0-4098 GCA_040386055.1 Bacteroidota bacterium | reverse complement strand
AAAGTATGTTTAACCACATTAAGCTTGCAACAGTTGTTTGAGTTACTAGGAAAAAAATAGTTGTCTCCAGCCCTGAAAGGGCCTGATCATCAACGCTGGGTGAAGCCCTGCGAAGTTTAAAATGAGGAGTCGCTGAGCTCTCAAAGGGCGTAATATCTATAATGTTCATGATAGCACTCCATGCTAATCCCAAACATACTTCTCATCAAATTCAACACGATACTTCTTCAAAAATGCCCGGTATTCATCCTGAAACTTTTTCTTACCATGATGCTCCTTCTGATTCGCGATATAATTAATAACAACATCAACTTCAGCCGGATTAACAGAAAATGCTCCGTATCCATTTTGCCAATAGAAATTGCGATAGACTTCTCCTTTTGTTTTCACCCATTTAGAAGAATGTGATTTGACTTCTTCTACTAGCTTCATCAAGGTAATCTTTTTAGATAGCATACAGAGAATATGAATATGATCTGTATAACCTCCTATTTTGATAGGATGGCATTCCAGTTTTTGGCAGATACCACCGAGGTAAGCATACAGCTCATTATCTAATGATTCCTGTATGAAGGGTTCGCGGTACTTTGTGCTGAATACGATGTGCACATAGTTTTTAACTAATGATTGTCCCATAGTTATAACGCCCTTTCAGGGCTATGATTAGCGTTATGTATATCATAGGGCTATACCCTATGTTAGATATTATGTCCTTTCAGGACTGTTTACCTGATACTAAAATAAGAATCGGAATTCATTCGAACAAGTCATTTGTTTAACGTGTTACTTCACCTTAAACACCACTAATTCTCCATCATCAAATACTACTGTTTTAGTCGTATCCGATTTTAAATCGAGAACATGTTGTGCCAGCTCTTCCGGTCTTAATGGATATCCGGAGCAGGAAGGCATTAACGCGATGTAATCTGCATCATTTACGTATGGATATTGGTAAATAGTTTCACGCATAGCAAGATGCGGACATAAAGGAGAAGAGGCACTCACTTTTGCCTTCGCAGGAATTACTGTTTGAATATGATGATGCATTGCTTTTACATCAAAAGATTGCTGGTAGTGACCTTTCTGATAAAACCGTATATGTTCCCGGTTATACCACAACGATACCCTTCTGTCCATTTTTTGAATATTGGCAAACAATGAGGCAGCCACAACAATTCCGGCTGCAACCAATTGCCACTTTTCTTTTTTAATCGCAGCAATGGCCACAAAAGATGCAGTACAAATGATAGGAACAAACTCGATAGAATAATGATAATTAATACCCCAACGAGTGTAATCACTGATAAATAACTTCTGCGCATAAATAGGAATCAGCATTACAATAAAAGCAGGACGGTACAACATCAGTATTCCGCCTGAAATCAAAATCATGTAATGAAGCTCTGCCTTGATTCCATCATATTGTGCATCTCCCAAGTGATTCTGAAAAATGAGTTGCATCAGATACAAGGGTCGCGTTAACAATGTTTGAATGATTTCACCCTTAGTATTACCCAAGGCCGCATACATTTTGGTATAGATATACTTTTGTTCTCCTGTAACAAAAGATGGAATCACCCATTGTACCATCACCACAAAATACATAATGCCAACTCCAAACAACATCAATCCCATATTGCGTGAAACCTTTTCCTTCCAATAAAACAGAGCAAGTCCAAGTGCTACAAACGATGCATATAATGCCATATTTTCTTTGCTGATAAGCATCAATACAAAAAAAAGAATGGCTCCTTTCCACTTTCGTTGATGAAAGTAATACATCAACCATGGCACCATCATGGCTGCCGTAATGTTATTGTGAAAATCGAATGCAAGTGCCGAGTAGATACCCCAGATGGTATAAAAATGTGCCAGCGCAAATACGGCCAACTTTTCATTCTGAGTATATACACGAACAAACTTCATCATCCCGATTCCTCCCGCTATGATGAGCAGAATTTGAACCCATAACAATGTATATGTGCCAAAGATCCAATAGAGCGGAGAAAACAAAAACAATACGGGTTCAAAATGATCCGATAAAATATGATGCACCTCCGGATGCTGGATAGGGGTGTAGTTCATCGAAAAATGCGCATAGCTGTATATCGCATTATTGTAGATCCCTAAATCATATGCAGCGGTTCTAAACAGGTAATGATTGACTATTGAAATAGAGGCATATATGAGGAAGAAGAAAAAGATGATACCTAATTTTACCGGAGCATATTTTCCAATCCTATTTTCCAATATGGGGTTAACTAGCATGGCTCTATTCGGAAATTACTTCTGTTACCCTTCCGTCTTCATCAATAATAATCGAATCGGTTTGAAGAGTATCAGCACTGATCTTAATAAATGCTTTTGCAGGACCGGTAATAAGAATAGGTTGTGAACGAAGAGCACTATCTGCCGGTTCTAAAACCTCCCTGCGCATCATCAGATTGGTTAAGAAGGTAAACTGTTTGCTTGCAAATTCTTTGAGGTTTCCATCTTTGCCAAAACGCCACATAAAACCTTTCGGTCGGGGAATAATGGTTGCCAAAAACAAACATTCATTGAGTGTAAGTTCAGATGGCCGTTTTTGAAAATAGAACTGAGATGCTTCGCCAATACCATAAACATTAGGCCCCCACTCTATGATGTTAAAATAAACTTCCAGCATGCGCTCCTTTGAACTGATGTGGTTGTTCTCAAGAATGTATACAAGCAGGATTTCTTCCATTTTGCGAGAGATGGTCTTTTCTCTTGTGAGAAAAACATTTTTCACCAGCTGCATGCTGATGGTACTTGCCCCTCGTGCAAATTTTCGCTGGCGAATATTTTTAATGATTGATTGACGGAAGGCTTCATCAATAAATCCACGGTGGTAAAAGAAGGAAGGATCCTCGGTAGTCAGCACACACTTGCGCAGGTATGGAGAAATTTGATCCATTGGCGTATAATTAGGGTTAGCAGTACTCACCAAAATAGAACGTTGTTTTCTTCCCCGTTCAATAGGGGTATAAACAAAATCACCATTCAATTTACTCAGATTCGCTTCACCGTATTTTACAATACGGAAATCTTGTTTATTCAATGTACTTTCAAAAATAAGTTCCTGAGGTTTGTTCTCATTATATACGAAATCCAACCTGTAATTAAAACTTCCCATCGTTTCCATTCCCTTAAAATGTGAAAACAATCCTTCAGGAAGTGACGTAATAAAATCCTGTGCCTGCATATCCGGTATGGTAACATGCATCTCATACACGGTATCATCCTGCGTACGCAATCCCACAAACGGAGTAAATAGTACCTTATTGAACTTTACTGTTGAAGAGCTGTCGAGCTGAATAAAATCAGCCCCTGCAATAAAATGATAATCAAAACGGGCATCTTCAATTACAACATCTTTCTTTGCAATTTTAGGATGATTAATGATGAAATTTTTAATGGAAGCAAACCCTTCAACATGCAATTCATTTCCATCCATGTCTACATTTTTTAAGTTCAACTGAATGGAGTCAAATCCTGAAATAAGATTCAATCGTTCATCAACGTATGGAATACGAATATGTCCGGTATCTAAATTAAAAAAGGAGAGATCTGCTTTTTTGCCACGCGGATCTGCAAATCCCCGAATACCCCAGCGTTGGTTAAACGTGTTTGTATTAATGTGAATCGTTGACTGAAGCTGCTCATCAATAAGTGTAAGACTTTGCAAATGCATTTCTACCTTACGTCCCATATCATTGATTCGCAGGGCCAGATTCTCCAGGCTCATATGTGTAGGAACCAAATTCAGGATTCTGGAGATAAGCCGGTAAGCGATTTTTGCGTAGTTGGTTTTGGTTTGAGTCTCTTCTTTTGATTCAAGTGCTGAATCATTAGTATGACTCAAAAACACATCAAAGTTTTTTCCCTGCTCATTTTTAACCAGCTGGACAAATCCATCTTTTACTTCAAGATCTTTTAACCGAACATCACCAATCAGTGCATACCAGAAACTGATACTTGCGTTCAGGTGACCGATATTAAATAACGTATCTGCATCGTTCGGAACCAACAATACCTGTTCCATTTCCACGCCAGCCAGCCCTGTAAAAGAAGCCTCCT
>JAZKGH010000097.1:0-8079 GCA_040386055.1 Bacteroidota bacterium | reverse complement strand
GAAGAACAATTCAAGCAGTTATTTAACAACTGGAAAAATTCACTTGAAGAAATGAGGTTACAGTTTTCAATGGGTAAAATGGATGCAACGGATGCATTTGAAAAACAAAAGACGCAACTGCACTCTTTGATTGAATCGATGAAAACCAATTTGGACAAGGCTACGGATGTTGCTGAAGAAAATGTCACCAAATTACGGAGTAAACTGGAAGAACTGAATCTCCAATTAAACCTTGGAAAGGCTGATGGTAAGGAGATGTTTGAAGAGCAATGGAAAAAGATAGACCTTGCTTTACAAGAAGTGTTTGCAGCGGGTAAATTAGCCTATCATGGTAATTATGGTTACATGATGGAGTTGTTTGAAAACAATACCAAAGCAATCAGAACAGGATTGGAAATTGCGCAGTTACAATTTTCGTTGGCTAAAATGGAAGTGAAGGAAGAATCGGAAAAAGCGCGTAAAGAAATTCAGGAAAAAATAGCGGAACTTCAAAGTGCAGCAGAGAAAGCCCAAGAGCTTACCAAAGAAAACTTAGAGCAGTGGGGCAAACAAATGAAAGAAGGCATGGGAAAAATGCAGGAGTGGATGACCGGTTGGATGAAGAAGTAGTAATCTGTTTTCTTGTTTTTAGGAAGTTTTAGGTATTTTGAATGAGTAACCCCAATATGAAACCCCGTCATTCTCTGTCCAAACTCACTCTAATTCGCAAACATTTGCGAAACAATGGAACTTCCGCGGAAGCCTATCTGTGGAATTATCTCAAACATTCACAACTGGAAGGCCGTAAGTTCAGAAGGCAACACAGCATTGAACATTTTATTGTCGATTTTTTCTGCTACAGTGAAATGCTTGCGGTAGAGTTGGATGGTGCTTATCATTTAGATCCTGCTCAGCAAGAAAGAGATGAGAATAGGGATGCCTTTTTTAAAGAAGCTGGGATTACTGTATTAAGATTTGAGAATCAGTATGTGTTTAAGAATACGTATTGGGTGTTGGATGAGATAAGGAAACATTTTAAGCAATCATGAAGTCTCGCGGGCCCCACCACCCGAAAAAATTGCCTGCAATTTTTTCCGCCCTCCTGCAAGGAGGGCAGCGTTTACAAAATCAAGTAAACTTGGTTTTGTTTGATCTCCTCCTTTCAGGAGGAGTGGTTTTGCGGTAGCAAAATCGAGGTGGTTGTTTCGGTTATTTAACAGCTTTCAGCAATTCTCTTATCGAGGCATATGTATCCAGCGATTCCAGATCCAACGTTTTCCAATCCTTCCAGATAGCTTCTGTAATATGTTCTTCTTTTTGGGGAACAAGTTTGCGGGTGTCAGTACATTGCATGGTGAACCAATAGGTCACTTTTAAAAAACGATGATTGTGTTGTTTGTAGCAGTGGTAGGTAGAAGGCAATTTTCCCGTTATGCTCAATCCATTGACGCCACATTCTTCCTCCACTTCTCTTAAGGCAGCCTCTTCGTTACTTTCTCCTCCGTCCAGCTTACCCTTTGGCAAATCCCATTTACCCAAACGTTTGATGAGCAGCACTTCTTTATTTGCATTAAAAACTACGCCACCGGCAGCCTCAATGGGAACAAAGTGAGTATAAAAATCTTTATAGGCAAATTCAGTATCATCGGTTACCATCAAAATGCCTTTGGATTTAAGGCTTTCGCAGTCTTTTATATGTTCAGCAACCTTGGCGGGGTGATGTTCCACCCGTTTGCAGCCCGAAAACGCGCTTACGTCTTCCGATTGGTCTGCAATAATGAATGGCTTCTCGTTGATGAAAATTTTATACATTTGCCCGATGCAACAATATGATATTACAGCTGCTAAGATAGCAGAATATTTATTAGAAATAAATGCCATTAAGCTCAGTCCCGATGCCCCGTTTACATGGACATCAGGCTGGAAGTCGCCCATCTATAGCGACAACAGGCTATCCCTTTCATTTCCCGAAGCTCGTACGTTTATCAAACAACAATTAGGCAAGCTTGTTCACGATAAGTTTCCCGGAGCTGAAGCTATTGTTGGCGTTGCAACTGCCGGTATTGCTCCCGGGGCTCTTGTGGCTGATGAAATCAACCTGCCATTCGGATATATCCGTTCAGAGGCCAAAAAGCATGGAATGGGTAAACAAGTGGAAGGCGATATCCGTCCCGGACAAAAAATTGTAGTAGTTGAGGATTTGGTTTCAACCGGTAAAAGTAGTTTGCAGGCGGTTCAAAATCTCAAAGAATATGGTTGCGAAGTATTGGGCATGGTTTCCATTTTTACCTATGGTTTTGACATAGCACAGGAAGTATTTACTAACGAAAACTGTCCTTATTATTCATTAAGCAATTATAATGTTTTGATTGATGTAGCAGCTCAAAAAGGAATTGTAAAGCCAGAGCAGGTAGCTGTGTTAAACGAATGGAGAAAATCACCTTCAACCTGGGGACAGTAATAGAAGAAGGAAATGACAGAATGAGTAAATGATTGAATGAGTAAATAGTAACAAATAGTATCTTTCCTGAAACACAATAACTCGGAACTCGCAATAAATAACCCGCAACCCACACCGCATGGCTAAAGCAAAAGATGTTTTCAAAATACTGTTCGCAATTTATTTTGCTATTTCCACTCTTATTGGTTTCATCGTATTGTATCCGTTTTTTGCTTTGTTCTTTAGCAGGCGCGAATGGTATGGGGCCGGTCACATTACCCGCAAAATATGGGGATGGTGGCTGTTTATCAGCGGTGGGTTATGGGTAAAACAAATTGAAGAAAAGCCAATAGACTGGAAACAATCCTATGTGGTCACTCCCAATCATACATCGTATTTGGATATTCCCACATTAGCCGTAAAAATGCCAATGTTTATCAATTTCATGGCAAAGATTGAATTAGCGCGCATCCCTTTGTTTGGAATCTTTTTCCGAACTATTGATATTGCGGTTGATCGTAGGAATGTTCGTCATTCGGTTTGGGCTTTTCAGCAGGCAAAAGAGCAATTGTTGAATGAACACAGAAGCATTGTGATTTTTCCGGAAGGAACCATTCCAACTACTGTTCCGAAGATGGGACGTTTTAAAGAAGGAGCATTCAGATTAGCTATTGAAACACAAAGTCCGATATTACCTGTGACTATAATTGGGAATTGGGTTGCACTACCGGATAATGGAAAATTAAGGTTTCGTCCGGCTGTGATTACCCAATATATACACGAGCCAATTTCAACGGTGGGCCTTACATTGGATGATGTAGAGCCGTTAAAACAAAAAGTTTATCATATTATTGAACAAAAATTAGCAGAGTATGGATATTTCGAATGAGTTGGTAGATAAGCTGGCGGATTTGGCTAAGCTTGAATATAGCGGAGAAGAAAAAGAGCAAATCAAAGCCGATCTGGTGCAGATTACAGCTTTTTTTGAACAGTTAAATCAGGTAGATACCGAAGGAGTGGAGCCGCTTATTTTTATGAGCGATGCAGTGAATATTTTGCGTGAGGATATAGTGAAAGAGGAAATTACTCATGAAGAAGCATTAAAAAATGCTCCTGCTAAAGATTCGGATTATTTCCGCGTTCCCAAGTTTATTGATAAATAGGAAGCAGTTGTAATTGAAAACCGCAAACAACAAACAGATTACCCGTCATTTTAAAATTGGTGATACCGATGTGTATGCATTACGTGGTGTTGATTTAGTAATTAATAGAGGCGAGTACGTTGCTTTTATGGGACCTTCGGGTTCGGGTAAATCGACCCTCATGAATATTTTGGGTTGTTTGGATACGCCAACAGGTGGACATTATGTTCTGAACGGAAAAGATGTAAGTAATCTTTCGGATAATGAACTTGCAGAGATCCGGAACAAAGAAATCGGTTTTGTTTTTCAAACGTTCAATTTATTGGCGCGGAACACTTCGCTTGATAATGTTGCCTTGCCTTTAGTGTACGCAGGATTTAGCAAAAAAGACAGAACAGAAAAAGCCATAACCTCTTTAACAAATGTTGGATTGGCCGATCGTATGGATCATAAACCCAATGAGCTTTCGGGAGGTCAACGTCAGCGTGTAGCTATTGCACGGGCGTTAGTAAACAACCCTTCCATTATTCTTGCCGATGAACCTACGGGAAATCTGGATACGAAAACGTCCCACGAAATCATGGAATTGATGGAGATTATTCATCAAAAAGGAAACACCGTAATTGTTGTTACCCATGAGGAAGATATCGCCCGGAGAGCAAAGCGTATTGTCCGCTTACGCGATGGCGTGATTGAAAGTGACACCCTTCAGTAAATACATCTCATAAATTTTTCTATTTTGCAGGAGTGAAACTATTCTCATACCTGCAAAAAAATTTAGCCTTTGATGTGCGTGCACTTTCGCTGATGCGCATGGGCGTTGCAATTATCATTCTTCTGGATCTGAGCATTCGTCTTTCAGACCTTGAAGCCTTTTATTCCAATACAGGTGCGGCTCCGTTGAGCATGATCTTTCAACACAAATGGAACGAATTTTATTGGTCGTTACATACCATCAGTGGTTTATGGGAAGTTCAGTTACTGTTGTTTTTGTTTGCGGCTTGCTGTGCATTCTTATTGCTTATCGGTTACCGCACACGGTTGATGACCTTTTTATCATGGGTGATGCTGGTATCACTGCACAACCGCAACGTGTTGATTTTACAAGGTGGAGATGATTTAGTGCGGATGATGTTGTTTTGGGGAATGTTTCTTCCGTGGGGCAAAAGATATTCTTGTGACCGGTTATTAAATACGGAAGATATAGAAGTGGATACGCGGATCTTCACATTGGCAACATTCGCCTATCTATTGCAAATTACATATTTGTACACAGGTTCAGCATTGTTAAAGGGTCCCGAGTGGCATACCAAACTTGATGCACTGTATTACGTATACAGCCTTGATCAGATTGCTTATCCGCATACGCAGATTTTATACTACTATCCCGAATTATTGAAAATACTTACGGCTATTGCCTTTTGGTTTGAGATGCTGGTGCCTGTTTTGTTTTTTATTCCGTATAAAAATAATTGGTTTCGAATAACAGCAGTTGTGCTTATCATCGGGTTTCATTCTTTCAATGCATTCAGTTTGCTGATTGGATTTTTTCCATGGATTGGAATGGTAACAGCTTTGGGATTACTGCCAACATCATTTATGAATGGTTTTGATGCGAGAATACAACGTTGGAAAGGAAGCATTGCACAATCTTTTCTTGGTATTTCAACGATGTTCTCGGGAATGCTTAAATGGAAACAAACTCAGGATGCACCAAAAGGAATGATAAGCCAATATGTTTTGGGGCTTCTCATTGTATATGTATTTGCCTGGAATATGGGGAATCTGTCATTTTACCATTATAAACTTGCAGATGAGGTTCGTTTTGTAGGTTATACATTGCGTATAGACCAAAATTGGGGAATGTTTGCTCCGGGTGTGTTTAAGGATGATGGATGGTTTGTAATGGAGGCCACAACCTATCATAATAAGACGATTGATTTGTTTCATCCGAAAGATTCTCTTTCGTATAAGAAACCTGCGAATGTTACGGCTATGTTTAAAAATGACAGGTGGCGCAAGTATTCGGAGAACTTTATTTTTGCCAGCAATAATTTTATGCGTGGCTATTTCTGCAATTATTACCTTAAAAAATGGAACGATGAACATCCGGATCAACAGGTAACAACTTTGTCCATTCTCTATTTTACGGAACTCACACCTCCCGATTATCACTATGCAATTCCCAAAAAAGATGTACTGTGTACCTGTGTTTATTAAGAACTGATGTCGGTATTTAAATTTAAGGAGTTTGATATAGTGCAACAACATTCAGCGATGAAAGTGGGGACGGATAGTGTGTTGTTAGGCTCATTGTTGAAAGCAGCATCTCCAAATAAAGTACTGGATATTGGAACAGGAACAGGATTGCTGGCGCTAATGATGGCTCAACGTTTTGTTGATGCACTAATTGATGCTGTTGAAATAGATGACCAAGCTTTTGAAGAAGCCGCGCAAAATATTACACAAAGTAAATGGAATACAAGGATAAAAGTATTTCACCAATCACTGCAGAACTTTACCAATCAATCAACCGGGGAGTACGATGTGATCGTTAGTAATCCTCCGTACTATGAAGTAGAAAAACATTATAGTATTGGTGCGAAAAACCGTTCACATGCACGACATACAGCCACATTATCCTTTGATGAATTGTTACAGAATATTCAGCAGTTATTGACAATAGAAGGGAAGTGTTGGATGGTGTTACCTAAAACAGAAGGGGCACTCGTCATCAGTAAAGCAGTGATGCTTGGTTTGTTTTGCGTATATCAGATAGATGTATATCCGAATACTAGCAAACCCTGCAATCGGGTCATATTTTGTCTTTCAAAAACACAGCATAAAACAGAGAAGGACTCATTCTTTATTAAAGACGAACAAGGGCAATATTCTCAGCAGTATAAAGAAGTGACGATGTCCTTTTTGTTGTGGAATAAATAACTATTGTCGTAGTTCTTTTTCAACAAAACGCACACCGAAGTTTTCCAGCTCAGCTAAAATAGGATTGTAAAACTCAGGAAGAATAGGCATGTGAACGCCTCTGCTCTGAATCTTATCCTGTAAAATCAATTTTGCTGCAATCGCCATAGGCAATCCAACCGTTTTAGCCATTGCAGTCAATACTTCATCTTCACCTTTAACAATTAACTCACTTTCAATTTCGAATTTCGAATTTTCAATTTCGAATTTTGTTTGGTGTTTCATCACAATCATATCCAACTCACCTGTATTCAGTTTCCATTTGTGTTGCAATACACTTTGTAAAATTTGTGCGGGTGTTGCTTCAGGTAGCGTGATTTTTTCATCTGATAATATTCCTAACCAAAGTAATTTTTTAAAAGACTCACTTGTTGCTTCAACGGACAGATGTTTACATACCCTGTTCTCTAGCGTATTGATATCTGTTCCGGGTACAAATGCATTCACCCATTCACGCAATGTAAGTTTATCAGTATGATGAATAACGAACGAGTCATCTGTTAATCCCAATTTTACTAATAGATTCCAGGCTTCACTGTATCCTTTTTTACGTAGTGTTCCGCGTAAAACAGTTTGAGCTTTTGTAATTCCGTAAGGTTCAATGTAACCCAATGAATCCCTGTTTGCATATGATTCAAAGTCGCCATAACCGTCAATCGAAACCGATTCTGTTTGTTCAAAAATATGATTAGCAGGAATAAACTTCAGGATGCCATCTTCCAGATATTTTGCTGTTGCTTGTCCCGCCAAAACAACATTACGGGGATTCCATGTAAATTTATAATTCCATGGATTGTCGTCATATTCCGGAGCCACCAATCCTCCGCAAAAAGATTTGAATGAAGTCACAGTTCCTCCGCGTTCTTCAATCTCATGAATTATTTTAACTGCCGATAAATGATCAATACCCGGATCCAATCCACATTCATTCAGGAGTAAAACACCTGCATCTTTCGCAGCTTTATCCAGTTGTTTCATCTCATCTGAAATATAAGAAGCGGTTACCAGATGTTTTTTGTAGGTGATACAATCCTGTGCTGCCAATATGTGCATGCTTGGGGGCAACATTGAAATCACTAAATCATGTGCAGCAATTTGCTCACTTCTGCTTTTGTCATTGGTGATGTTTAATTCAATGGCTGTTGCATGAGTATGATGACGGGTTTTATGCTGTGCAGCTTCAAGATTCGAATCCGCAATTGTTACTTGCCAATTTTCAGCTATGGCGTGTTCCAACAAATATTTTATCAGATAGGAAGAAGAAAGACCTGCACCGAGTACCAGTATTTTTTTCATGGAGATTATTTACTTTTCAAATAGCGATGCGAAACTAACAAACCATTCAAATATTTTTTGTAATCTTGGAAACTATGGAAGAAATAAAAACAGAATCCATCATCAAACAATATATATCGGCCGGTGAATTACCTGCGGAAGATCTGCAATTATTGAAAGAAGCGAAGGAAGCGGTTAACACTTCGTATGCCCCTTACTCTAAATTTCATGTTGGCTGTGCGCTTATTCTTGAAAATGGTG
>JAZKGH010000096.1:0-1828 GCA_040386055.1 Bacteroidota bacterium | reverse complement strand
TCAACACGGATCCGCAAGGCATTGGAAGCAGGTGATGTGGTAACGGCTTCCAAATACTTAGGTAAATTTTATTCGATCACGGGGGAAGTAGTACAGGGTAAACAGTTGGGAAGAACCATTGGTTACCCAACTGCAAACATCAAAATAGATGACCCCAATAAGCTCATTCCTGCGGATGGCGTATATGCCGTTCAGGTAGTTTTCAACAACAAAACATACGGTGGAATGCTGAATGCAGGCTATCGGCCAACAGTGGATGGAAAGACTCATTCCATTGAAGTTCACATCTTTGATTTCAATGAAAATTTGTATAATCAGAAAATAGTCATTTCATATGTTGATAAACTCAGGGAAGAAATGAAGTTTAATGGACTCGATGCACTTAAAAATCAGCTTGAAAAGGATAAATTGCATGCTATTGCTGTTTTACAAAAAGCTGATCAATGACTCGACACAACAACCTAATATATATAGTTACCGTTCTCGCTCTTTTTTGTTTTACTCCCGCGCTGAAAGCTCAGGTTATCGAAACTGATACCTCAACAGTGGAAACAGATGATGAAACACCTGAGGAAAACGAAGAAAATGAAGGAGAATTTGATGCCAATTTTACAGGTTATTCAGATGTAACCTATTGGGATTTGTTGCGTGATCCTAACTTTAAGTTTGATACTTCAATGATCCCAGCCACCCAGCATTATGAAGGTGCAGCGTGGGATACCATTACCATCAATCCTTATAAGGTGAGCTTAAAGGAGATGAATGATACCATTCTGCTTGCTTTAAAAGATTCATTCGATTGTGAGTTCCACCCACCGGCCATAGGTGATTTATCGTCAACTTTTGGTTTCAGACGATGGGGGCGCAGGCCTAAATTTCATTATGGTGTAGATGTAAGAATGGAAGTTGGGGATCCGGTGTATGCGATGTTTGACGGAGTTGTACGTATTGCTAAACGCAGTGCCGATTATGGCTACGTAGTATTGATTCGCCATTACAATGGTCTGGAAACGTTGTATGCCCATTTTAATCAATTGCTTGCGTATTCCGGACAACCGGTACGTTCAGGTGATATTATTGGATTAGCAGGCAGCACAGGCCGCAGCACGGGGCCTCATTTACATTTTGAGGTTCGGTACAAAGGCGAAAAAATTGACCCCAACAAGATTGTCTATTTTCCTTCCGGCTCATTGTTGAGTGATACCTTACAAATTGATAAGCATTGTTTCTCTCATTTGTATCAGGTAAAAGCAGCCAAGCTTAAATCAAAATACCATATTGTAAAAAGAGGAGAGACCTTGGCTAAAATTTCGTACCGTTATGGAATCAGTGTAAAACACCTTGCAAAGCTGAACCGTATTTCCGCAAAGTCGAAGCTGAAATATGGCCGCAGATTGAGAATAAGGTAGCCTAGTTATCGGTGTCTGTTGAATCAATCCAAACACATTCATCACGATACTTTTTTATTGAAGATTACGGTAAAGGTTGTGCCCACATTCACCTCACTGCTTATATTTATTTGTCCTCCCAAAGCTTCAATATGAGATTTTATCAGGTATAAGCCAACACCTTTAGCTGCAGGATGTTTATGAAAGGTTTTTTTAAGTCCGAAAACCTTATGGCCAAATTTTTCCATATCAATCCCCAGGCCGTTGTCGCTTACTTTTAATAACGCCTGACCATTTTGAGCATGTGTCTCAAAGTTGATGATGGGCGTACGATCCGGTGATTTGTACTTGAGCGCATTGGATAAAAGGTTTTGCATAATACTCTCCAGGTAAACACGGGAATAATTAAGCTTGTTAGCTTTAGAGAAATCAGCAGAAAT
>JAZKGH010000095.1:0-4015 GCA_040386055.1 Bacteroidota bacterium | reverse complement strand
CATTCCACCAATCATTGGTTTGAGCATTATACACCTCAACATTGTAGCTTAGCTTTAAACCACCCGGTGTATTCAAATAATGTAGTTTTACTTTAATCGGTTCCGGAGAAACCAATGCATCCATTATCACTACCTGATTGCTTTGCATAAGCACATCCGACTTGCTCATGGCTGTTTGCAAGTTCATACTCACTTCATTTCCTGCCGACTGCATTGCTGCAGATACACCTACAGAAGGTGTAGTTGAGTTGGTCTTAGAAACAGCATTCGCCACAAAAGCATTTTGAATACTGATAAGATTGCCATCTTTAGCAAGATGCATGGATGAATTCGCATTGAATACTTCAATTCCATTTACCACCTGACGAAGATAGATATGGGTTACACCGTTGTGTTGATCAGTGTATTGGTCAGTAATGACAAAATCGCTAATGTCCGTTTGCGTAAGCTGAAACTGTTGCATTTGGGATGCATACAAATCCCTGATTGTCGTCTCGGAGTACTGAGCAAAAACAGTACTAACCGCCAGAAACACTATTGTAAATAATGTTATTTTCTTCATTGGTTAATTATTAATGATTATCAAAGTTAACTTTATACGGCAATTCTCAAAGCCACACACTCTAAGCAAGTACCCTGATTACGGCATAAGGTTGCATTAATTGGAGACTACATAATTGTAAAAAAAAGCAGACAGGGGAAACAAGACGCCTAATTTACACAATCGACTGAAAAACAGTTAACTAAAAAACAAATGAATGTCATTACATAAACATGTAAGAACGAGTCAAAATTTAATACTGATCCCATACTTAGTGAGAGTTCCTCTTTCAGTATAACAATCTCACCTCTTTCTTCTTTGAGCGAAGCGTTCTTTCTTCATTCAGCAGCGGTCTCTCCTCTTATTTCTTACTTATCTATTAAACACTAAACGCATCCCATATTGCTGTTCATCAAATGTGCCATTATCATAAACTACCCTGCCATTTACGATAGTATACGTCACCACAGAGTGGAATGTTTGGCCTTCAAATGGACTCCACTTACACTTGTATAAGATATTGTCCTTGGATACTGTATACTGTTGGTTTAGATTGACCAATACCAGATCCGCATGAAATCCCTCGCGGATAAACCCTCTTCTGTCAATTTCGAACATCTCTGCAACATTATGGCTCATCTTCTGAACGATCATTTCTAATGAGATCTTTCCTTGCTTGTAGCATTCAAGCATTGCATTAAGTGAATGTTGCACCAAAGGGCCACCTGAAGGAGCTTTCAAATACGTTTGTTCCTTTTCTTCAATGGTATGTGGCGCATGATCGGTTGCTATTACATCAATTCTGCCGTCCAACACAGCTTTCCATATTGCTTCTCTGTCAGTTGGAAGTTTCACCGCAGGATTCCATTTAATATAATTCCCCTTGATAGCATAATCTTCATTACTAAACCATAAATGATGCACACAAGCTTCAGCTGTTATGCGTTTGTGCGAAAGTGGAATATCATTTCGGAATAAATTCAACTCTTCGGCTGTACTGATATGTAAAATATGCAAACGGGTATTATGCTTTTGAGCCAAGGCCACCGCATAGGAAGAGGATTTGTAGCAAGCTTCCCTGCTGCGAATCAAATGATGATGAGTAGCATCCATATCCTCTCCAAATTCTTGTCTGAACTTCTCAGTATTGGCCTTGATCATAGGGTCGTCCTCACAATGAGCAGCTATCAATGTTTTCACTTCACTAAAAATACGCTCAAGTACATCATGATTATCTACAAGCATATCACCTGTTGAAGAGCCCATGAATACCTTCACTCCGCATACTTTGCGTTCATCCACTTTTAACAACTCCTCCAGATTGCGATTAGTTGTCCCCATAAAAAAGGAATAATTGGCCAATGAACACTCAGATGCACGGGTATACTTTTGTTCCAGTAATTCAAGTGTGGTGGCAGCAGGAGAAGTATTTGGCATCTCCATATAACTTGTTACACCACCTGCAATGGCAGCTTTTGCCTCTGTATAAATCTCTCCTTTATGGGTTAAACCGGGTTCTCTGAAATGCACCTGATCATCAATAGCTCCCGGTAATAAATGCAAACCCGTTGCATCAATTGTTCTATCGGCAGGCATCGCTATTCCATTAGTATCAATTTTTTCGATAATGCCATTCTTGATGAGCACATCCGCATGAAATACTTTTCCTTCATTCACTAGTTTTGCATTACGTATCAGTAAAGTAGACATAATTCGTTCGTTAAAATTGTTGTTGTTTGATTTCCTTAGTGGTTAATTTTTTGATGTCAATCAAATATCGATCAGACTGAATCTTAAAATCCTTTTCATCGAAATAATTCAAATCAATCAATTGCCATGATTTGCGGGGAGTAACAGTTTCAAATGCTCCTTTTGTTGCTGTTAGTTTTATCGGCATTTCAAATCCTCTAACTATTTTTGTCCAACGATAACTCATGGTTAAGTTTCGGTCACCCCGCTCCTCTATTTTATATTCAAATACCGGTAAATTTACCTTGTATAGATATTGCTCAAAAAAACGATTAAGGTTTCGCCCCGAACGTTTATTGAAAAACTCAATAATTTGAGCTGTGGTTACATTCTTCTTTTTATAGGTTAGACTGAGCTCTTTTAACATATTAAACCACAACGTATCATTATCTATCACACTTCTAAGGGTATGCAACATCCAACTGCCCTTGTAATACATATCATTGTCCTTTCTGCCATGATAATTCACATCATAAACTCCAATAATCGGTTCCTTGTTTTGAATGTTTCGCATTTGTTCATGTAAATATTTCTGGGCCATTTCATAACCCATGAAATGCTCTACATACAATGCTTCTGTATACGTTGTAAACGATTCATGAATCCACATTTCAGCCGGATCATTTGCTGTCAGACTATTACCGAACCACTCATGTCCGCTCTCATGCACAATAATGAAATCAAAATTGTAGCGATTGTTCGCATAATCATTTCCATATGCCACACAGCTCTGGTGTTCCATTCCCCAATAAGGAGTTTCTACCAGTTTATAACTATCTTCCCAAAACGGGTAAGGTCCGAAATATTTCTCAAAGGCTTCAAGCATTTTATGCACTTGTTTGAAATGTACTTTTGCCTTTTGCACGTTATCAAACAGTACATAATAATCAAGAGACAATGGCTCCTGCATGGTGTTGAACTTAGCTGAATAGCTATCGTGTATATGTTTATAGTCGCCCACATTCACCGAAATATTATACGCATTGATTGTGTTCACCACTTTCCAATCATATTGGGTGTATCCATCCTGCATTTCCTTTTGCCCTATCAACCTTCCGTTGGAAACTCCAACGAGTGTATTGGGAACCTGCAAATGCATATCCATACTATCCGCCTCATCACTCCAATGATCCTTGCAAGGCAACCAACAGCTGGCACCTAATCCTTCACAAGCCAATCCCACCCAATCTTTACCTGAACTATCTTTTGTCCAAACAAAACCACCATCCCACGGAGCTTTTTTAGCTACTGGGGGATGCCCCGAGAAATAAACAGTTAACTTGCCTGATGCTCCTTTCTTCACCTTAATACCCAGATCCACAAAAACCGCATTGCTATCCTGCTTATGGGAAACCTTCTTCCCATAAAACAACATGCTGTCAATCTGCATCACCGAAAATAAATCCAGCTGCATCTTCTGAAAATCCTTCTCTACCGAAAACGTAATTGTATTGCTTCCTGCTATAAACTTTGTTGCAGGTTGTACCCTAAGTTGAATATCATAGTGTTTTACATTAAAGCAGGTGCGTAAGGATGTAAGCTCACCATGCAGATAATCATATTTTGTATATTTCTGCTGTGCGTGAATGTTCAATGAAAGGAAGACCCAAAACAAAATGAATACATATTGTTTCCGAACAACATAACAAAGAAAAGGCGACCGATGAAGAATGGTTTTCATAAGATTTTGCCAAATGTAAAAGGAAAAATCATAAACTTGCACGC
>JAZKGH010000094.1:0-24110 GCA_040386055.1 Bacteroidota bacterium | reverse complement strand
GTTACATTTTGTGCAACTGCGATTGGTGCAATGCCATCTACAACCGTTACAACTGCATCCGTTGTTGAGATATTCCCATTTACATCCGTTACGGTTAAGGTTACTGTATTCGTTCCAACATTGCTGCAATTGAAGTCTGTTTTCGACAATACTAAACTTGCAATACCACAGGCATCGCTTGAGCCATTATTTACAGCTGTTGCTGTGGTTGATCCATTGCCACTTGCATCAAGTTGAACTGTTATATTTTGGGCTGTTGCAATTGGAGCAATACCATCCACTGCTGTTACAACTGCATCAGCTGTTGATACATTTCCGTTTACATCTGTTACCGTTAACGTCACTGTATTTGTTCCAACATTGCTGCAATTGAAATCCGTTTTCGATAATGTCATTGTTGCGATTCCACATGCATCACTTGATCCGTTATTTACTGCCGTGGCTGTGGTCGAACCTGTACCATTTGCATCAAGTTGAACCGTTACGTTTTGCGCAACTGCTATTGGTGCAATACCATCGACTACTGTTACTACTGCATCGGTTGTTGATACATTTCCGTTTACATCTGTTACCGTTAATGTCACTGTATTTGATCCTACATTGCTGCAATTGAAATCTGTTTTCGATAAAGTCATACTCGCAATTCCACATGCATCACTTGAACCGTTATTCACTGCCGCGGCTGTTGTTGTTCCATTGCCATTTGCATCAAGTTGAACAGTTACGTTTTGAGCAATTGCAACTGGTGCAATACCATCTACAACTGTTACTACTGCATCGGCTGTTGAACTATTTCCATTGACATCGGTTACGGTTAGCGTAACATTATTAATCCCAACATTACTGCAGTTGAAATCTGTTTGTGATAGGGTCATTGTTGCAATGCCACATGCATCACTTGAGCCGTTATTAACCACTGCGGCTGTTGTTGAACCCGTGCCATTTGCATTCAATTGAACAGTCACGTTTTGTGCAATTGCAATTGGTGCAATGCCATCGACTACTGTTACCACTGCATCGGTTGTTGATACATTTCCGTTTACATCTGTTACCGTTAATGTCACTATATTTGATCCAACATTGCTGCAATTGAAATCTGTTTTCGATAAAATCATACTCGCAATTCCACATGCATCACTTGAACCGTTATTCACTGCCGCGGCTGTTGTTGTTCCATTGCCATTTGCATCAAGTTGAACGGTTACGTTTTGAGCAATTGCAACTGGTGCAATGCCATCTATTACTGTTACAACCGCATCAGATGTTGAGATATTTCCATTCACATCCGTTACGGTTAACGTAACCGTATTGGCTCCTACATTATTACAGTTAAATTCTGTTTGCGATAAAGTCATTGTTGCGATTCCGCATGCATCACTTGAACCGTTATTGACGGCCGTAGCTGTTGTTGAACCATTACCTCCTGCGTCTAATTGTACAATAACATTTTGGGTAATCACAGTAGGTGGCACTATATCCAGAACAGTAACCTGAAAATTACAGATTGATTGGTTTCCACAGGCATCAGTAGCTTTTACTGTTATATTGGTAATACCAACCGGGAAGAAACTTCCTGAAGCTTTCGAATAATTAAGTGTTGGTGTACTGCAATTATCAGTAGCCGTTGCAGCGAAAGTAACAGTGGCTCCGCATGCACCGCTGGTTGTTGCAGTAATATTCGCAGGACAAATAATAACAGGTGCTGTTGTGTCTACAATATGAAGATTTTGATTAGCAGCAGTTGTATTCATACTGGCATCTGTTGCTATCCAGTAACGATCACGCTCAAAAGCAGAAGGACAAGCCGATGTGTTGTATACTTTTACAGCATCAATCATACCTACAAAATAATTTGCGGGAGCACCAAAGGCAATATTCCGGATATCAGCACCAATAGTTGTTCTGATGATACCATTTGTATTCATATTTACGACTCCACCAGTAGTGGCGGTTGCATTTAGCTGACCATCCACATAAATACGAATGAGTGTACCCGAACGTTCACCAAGTATATGATGCCATTTTCCATCATTGACACTTGCTGCAGAAAAGGTTTCCCCGAGACCTTCAGCTCCGGCTACCAGGAAGTAAACCTTACCCGGTGCAGAGAAACCCCCATTGTGATTGGTTCCTATTTTAAGAATATACTGTCCGCTGATATCATTATCGCGCTGTTCAATAATAGTCATTCCTCCGGTTCCTGTTGTGCGAACCCATGCACTCACGGCAAATGCTCCGGTTCCTGAAATGGATCCGCTTGTTCCTGTATTGATATAGCTATTACCACTAAAACTAAATGCATTAGAACCTAAAATACCCGTTCCGAAATTAACTCCACCAACCGGTGTTCCATTTGCCGTTCCGCTAAGGTCTTGTAAGTTACCATCTGCCGGCCATTGGTGAGCGGTATTCACACTTACCGTTGGCAGCTGGAAATACGAAACGGGAGAAGATGAACAATTATCGTTGGCTGTTACTGTTGGTGGTGCCGGAATAGCATTGCAGTTGGCAGTAATATTTGGAGCCGGTACACCTGAAAGAACAGGTGCCGTAACATCTTTTACTGTAACGGTAAAGGTACAACTAGATGTTCCCACAGGATTGGTGGCAGTAGCCGTAACCGTTGTAGTTCCCACAGGGAAGAAACTTCCGGGTGACACCGAATAGGTAATAGTTGAAACAGGAACACCTGTTGTTTCGGTAGCTGCAAAAGATACCGGGGAACCACATTGTCCTGTTGCATTATTCACTACCTGATTTGAGGCACAAACGATCACCGGAGGGAGGCCTGTTACGGTTACAATAAACGAGCAGTTCACATTGTTTCCTGAAGGATCAGTGGCCTTGTAAGTTATTGTTGTGGTACCTATCGGGAAGGTGGATCCGCTGGCAAGGCCATCAGTAAGCGTAACAATTGCCGAGCAATTATCATTGGCTGTTGGTGTAGCATAGTTTACTATTGCTCCTGCTGCGCTTGTACCCATAACGGATATATTTGACGGGCAGTTAATCGTTGGTGCAATATTATCAATAACAGTAACTGTTTGCTGACATGTTGCAGTATTACCTGATGCATCATTGGCAGTCCATGTAACTACAGTACTACCCAAAGGATATGATGCCGGAGCATTATTGGTAACAACCGGACCAAACGTTTTACCGCTAACCCAATTCGAAACAGCACCATTTAATCCGAAATTAACTAATGTTCCATTGTTGTTATTTCCGGAAGCATCCGTTGCTGTTGTTATTCCCGGATTGTTATTTCCCGCAACACCCTGGTTTAACTTTAAATATTGAACCAAGCCTGATTGTGGTGTAATTTCACTATTCATGCTTGCCTGAATTTGTGCCTGTGTTCTTGCCACAGTCCAAATTCTAAGTTCATCTAATAAACCTGTAAAATTACTAAAGGCCGGTTGATGAACTCCCGCATAGTTAACCTCTGAAGTATATGCCGGAACAGAAGTATTGACTGCTACCTGAACACCATTTTTATAGAGTCTCATGGTATGCGTTAAAGCATCATATGTTACCGCAACGTGTGTCCATGTATTAAGCACAAATGTTGCAGGATCCGACACATAAGTATAATTGCCTGCCTGTCCTGCTTGTAAATGCCCTGAAGGAATCCAAAACGGACTGTTTAAAGAAGAAATCAAATTACTGGCATTAACTGCTGTTGTTTGATACACCCACAATTCTTTTGTGTATGAAGAGCCTGAAGGTATTTTAGCTCCCATATCTACATAATCATTCGAACCATCCAAACGCAATGCATTTCCTGTCATGTTTCCGCAATTGTCGGTTACTGAAGGTGCCGTAAGTGTGGTTGTTGCTGAACAAACACCCGGCAACGTATTCACCGTAACATCAGCAGCACATGTAATCACAGGTGCAATATTATCTGCAATAGTTACAACAGCGTTGGCTGTTGATACGTTTCCGTTTACATCTGTTACCGTTAATGTCACAGTATTTGCTCCAATGTTGCTACAGTTAAAGTCTGTTTTAGATAACACTAAACTTGCAATACCACAAACATCACTTGATCCATTATTCACTTGTTCCCCTGTAATACTTGCTGAACCATTAGCATCGAGATTGACCGTAATATTTTGGGCAATTGCATTTGGTGGGGTAATATCCTGCACCGTTACAGTTGCTGTTGCTGTTGATACATTATTGTTGTTATCTGTTACCGTAAGTGTTACCGTATTGGTTCCTACATGGGTACAGTTAAATGAAGATGGAGATACGCTGAGGGTTTTGATTCCGCAGGCATCGTTTGAGCCATTATTAATTTGTGCCGCTGTGATCGTTGCTGTTCCTGCTCCGGTTAGATTAACCGAAATATTTTGAGCAATTGCAATTGGTGTGATCCTATCAATATTCGGTTGACAAGAACAATTTGCCGCGAAGATTTGACTAGTACCATTTCCTTGTCCGGATCCCGCCAACACCGGTATTCCCTGACCATCTACAGCACCTGTCAGTCTATCGTTTTGTGTCTGTGCCAGCAAGAAAGCCAAGCTTCCTTCAACCGCATCAATACATCCGTCATTATCGCTGTCCGTATCCAGGTAATCAGGAATACCATCAGCATCCGTATCGCCACAGGTTGTAAAATCTGCTCCAAATACAAAGTTGCAATAGTTCTCAGCGGTTAAGTAGTTAAACGTGATACTGCTAAACGTTCCATTCATTCTCACGATAGCATAACCTTCTGTTCCTGTAATGCGTGAGCTTGTATTCTGCACTACATTCGCAGACCATAATACTTCAACAGGTGCACCAAATTGAATAGGAACAGAAAGGCCACCCTGGCCAATAGATGCAAATACAAGTACCGGATTTGTCATCGGGCTGGCAAAGGTTAGTGTATTGTTGGTTATAGCAATATTCTGTATCGATTTTGCATTCGGCACATTATAAGAAACCGGGAAAGTGGAATGGGCAAAAAGGTTTGATGTGGTTAACACCGGAGCCGATGATGTATACGTATACGCAATACCATTGATTGTTCCGGTAGCTGTATTTCCACTTACTGTTGGTAGATTCGACCAAAAGAAATTAGACTTATTGCATTCACTTGCATCCGTGATTCCATCATTATCATCATCTGCATCACATGCATCTGCTATATTATCACCATCGGTATCAGTACCTGTTACCGTTACAATTGCTGTTCCGGTTGATACATTATTATTATTGTCGGTAACCGTAAGCGTAACGGTATTTGCACCAATATTTGTGCACCCAAATGAAGTTGGAGAAACAGTAACTGTTTTAATTCCGCAAGCATCGCTTGAGCCATTGTTAATCTGCGATGCTGTTATGCTTGCAGTTCCACCTACAGGCAAGCTGATGGATATGTTTTGTGTACTGACAACAGGAGCGATATTATCAACTACCGTAACCGTTGCTAAAGCAGTTGAAACATAACCACCGTTATCGGTTACTTGTAATGTTACACTATTCGGTCCTTTATTTAAACAAGTGAATGATGATGGTGTCACCGTCATATTTGCGATTCCACAATCATCTGTTGATCCATTATCTACCTGAGCTGCTGTAATGGATACTGTTCCGTTCTGATCAAGATAAACAATAATATCTTGAGCGATGGCAACCGGTGCTGTACTACCTGTAGCGTTTACAGCAATAACAGATGATGTTGCAAAACACCCATTCGCATCCGAAACGGAAACAGAATAGCTGCCTGAACTTGTAGCAACAATTGATTGTCCTGTACTATTATCACTCCATAGATAATTCAATCCACCTGGAGCGGTTAATGTAACCGAACCGCCCGGGCAAAATGTTGTAGATCCATCTGGTGTAATTGTAGCTGATGGCAATGTGTTTATCAATACAGTTGTTGAAGCGGTAGCTCTGCAACCATTAGCACCAGTTACTTTTACAAAATACGTTCCTGCATTCACAATCTGCACATTTGCAACAACAGGTGATTGATTTGTAGAAGAAAAACCATTAGGTCCATTCCAGATATAACTCACAGCCGGGGTGGATGATAGTGTTACGGATGAACCTAAACAAGCAGGTCCGTTATTGGTTGCTGAAACACTTGGAAGTGCATTCACAATTACGGATGTTGTACCGGAAGCTTTACAGCCTTCTGTATTGGTTATCTCAACAGTATACGTTCCTGCGTTCGACAATAATGCATTCAATAGTACGGGATGTTGTTCGGTTGAAGTAAATCCATTCGGACCTGTCCACAACCATGAAGCACCCGGACTACTGAACAATTTAATCGTGTCTTGTTCACATACCGGACTTGTATTATTAGTGATAACTGTTGGTTTAGGATTTACCGTAATTGTTATAGGCGTTGATGTTGCTGCACCGCAACCACCGGTTACTGTAGCAGTATAATTTCCACTTTGTTTAGCAACATATGATTGCGATAGAGCTCCCGGTATATTATTCCCATTCAGTTTCCATTGATAAGCTGATCCTGCGTTTGCAGAGAGAGTAACTGAATCTCCGTCACAGAATGTATTCGGACCACCGGATGTAATAATTGCAACAAACGATTGTTGAATAGTTATAATCACAGCTGTGCGAGTGCTTACACATCCATTCAATAATTGTTCCACATAAAAAGTATCTGTAACAGTTAAAGCAGGAGTATTATAAATTTCATTGGTTCCTAATATTGTTCCACCAACAGCATTATCATACCAACGGAAGGTTGCGTCATCCTCACCATTTGCAACGAGTGAAGCACTGCTTCCTGAACAAATAAGAGTATTCCCTAAGATTTCGGGAGCTATCGGTGTAGGGTTCACTATAACATCAACAGATGCTGTGCTACTGCAACCATTTGCATTTGTTCCTTTAACAGTATAGTTAGTAGTAATCAACGGAGACACAGATTGCGAAGCTCCGATCATATCTCCGGGTTGCCACAAATATGTTAAAGCTCCTGTTGCATTGATTGTTGTGGTTGGAATGCTTCCCAAACAAATATTACCTGTGCTTGTAGCATTTACAACCGGAGATGGATTCACACTCACATTAATAGTTGCAGAAGTAATGCTTCCGCATGAATTGGTGATTACAACGGTGTAACTTCCAGCATCAGCAGTGGCTACCGGATCAATGGAAAGTGTGGCAAGATTTACTCCTGAAATAGTTGCGTTATCTACCAACGTAGTTGTTCCCTTTTTCCATTGGTAGGTTAAGCCCAAGCCGGAAGCAACAACACTTATATCTACATCATTACCCACACATGCATTTACCTGCGTTGGTTGATTAATGATCGTTACCGGTTGGGATATTCCCAGACCTGCATGAATGGATGAGAGCGGACTATTACATGAGTTAGGACTGGTTACCACACAGTAATAATCATCAGATGAATCACTGGTATTTACCGAAAAAATATTGAGTGTAGCGGTATTCACACCAAAGATTCCTCCACCATCAACCAATGGTGTCCCCGCTTTAAACCACTGATACGTGGTAGGATTGGATCCTGCAGCAGTTAACGAAAAGCTTGCAGAGGTTCCCCTACAGGTTGCCTGAAAATCAATCGGTTGAGACACAATAGTTAAAACACTTCTCACCCCTAAAAGGCCATTGTTTGAAACCAGCGGAGATCCGCAAACAGTGCTTCCTGTTACAAGGCAGTTATAATTATAGGCGGAATCGCCTATATCAATAGGATCAATAACCAGCAGGGAACTGTTGGCTCCGGAAATATTACCACCATCCTCAAGCGGAGTTGTTCCTTTAAACCATTGATAGCTTAAGTCAGTACCACTTACAGTGAACTTCAATGCTGCCGAATCTCCCACGCAAAATATTTGTGCTGCTTCAGGTTGAGCAACAACAGCCGGTGGGAAAATTTGGGTAAGTGTTACCGGATCGGAAGTGGAAATACAATTGGTACCACTGGTAACCGTAACTGTATATGAACCTGAATCGGACACTGTTTTTGTTTGCATGGTATCCGTTTGATCTCCATTCCATACATAATGGTTGTATCCAAATCCTGCATCTAATAAAACACTGTTACCTGAACAAATGATAGTAGTTGATGAAGTAATGATCGGTTTAACACCTGTAAGCGGAACTGACGTTTGACGCACAACTGCAGGGCATGTTCCCGTTACTACGCTTACCGTATAAGTTCCCGCAGCCGCTGCTGTTGTGGAAGGAATAACCGGATCCTGCAAGTTAGAGATAAATCCATTCGGACCTGTCCAGCTATAGGTCGCATCAAGTGTTGATGTTGTTCCGGCTGATAGTTCAAGTGTTTGACCAACGCACGGACTGTTATTGGATGCCGTTACCGTTCCGTTTTGAATATCGACTGTAACCAACGAAGGAGCACTTACACATGCACCTACACTAACCGTACAATAATAATCACCTGCAGCAGCACCTGTTACATTACTGATAACCGGGTTTTGTGCCGTTGATGTAAAATTATTTGGACCCGTCCACGAATATGTTGCTCCCGCAATAGTATTTACTGTAAGATTTAAACTGCTTCCTGCACAAACCGGAGCCTGATACGAAATATCGGGAGAAGCCTGAAAACAGGTTGTTAATCCTACAAAACTTCTTTTGGTTATAAGGGATACGGTTGAAAATCCACCACCTGCAAACACTGTATTCCCCGAAATGCATAAAGAATTGACAGTAGTGTTCATATTCGGATTCCAATTGACAACTACACCAAAAGTATCTATAGCAGCAATTCTGTTTCGCGTTTGACCGGCAAGTGTTGTAAAGTTTCCTCCGACATATACAGCATTTCCACTCAATGCAAGTGATATTATAGTATTGTTCGGAGCCGGATTCCAGGTTGTTGCCAAACCGGTTGTTGCATCCAGGGCAGCAAGCCTGTTGCGGGCCTGGCCACCAACGGTAGTAAACTGGCCCCCCACATATAATGTGTTTCCCGAAAGGGCTAGTGCGTTGACAGTGCTATTTAAGTTAGGATTCCAGCTCGTTGCCAAGCCAGTAGAAAGGCTGATCTGGGCAAGCCTGTTTCGGGTTTGCCCTCCAATAATAGAAAATCCGCCACCTGCGTAAATAGATGATCCGGACACCTGTAAACAACTAACGGTAGTATTCGAAGCCGGATTCCAGGTTGTTGCTAATCCTGTTGTTGTATCAAGAGCTGCAAGCCTGCTCCGTGTTTGTCCGCCAATAGTGGTAAAAGTACCTCCGGCATATACATTGCTTCCGGAAACCTCAAGTGCCAAAACGGTACCGTTACTATTCGGATCCCAGGATGTTGCGGTACCTGTTGTTGCATTGATTGCCGCAATCCTGTTGCGAGTTTGACCGCCAATGGTGGTAAATAACCCACCGACATATACTTTATTTCCGACAACGCTTATGGCAGAAACTGTACTATTTGCATTCGGATTCCACGGCAATAAATTACCCGTTGTTGCATCAAAGGCAGCAATACGATTCCGTGTAAATCCTCCGATACTGGAGAATGCACCTCCGGCATAAACATTCGTACCCTGCACTGCTATTGTATTAACTGTACTCAGTGCACTTGGGTCCCATGATGTTGTTAGTCCTGTAACAACATCTATCGCTGCAATTCTATTACGTAACTGGCCTCCAATAGTTGTGAAATTTCCTCCAACATACATGGTTGCCCCCGATATTATCAGCTTCAATACTGAACTACTGGCATTCGCAGCCGGATTCCATGCGGTAGCTAACCCGGTTGTTGTACTCACTGCTCCTAAAGCATTTCTGGCTTGGCCAGCCAAAGTGGTGAAAGATCCTCCTATATAAGCCACATTTCCCGATACCGCAATACTCCGGACCGTGCTACTTGGATTTGGATTCCATGTTGTAGCTAACCCGGTTGTTGCATCAAGTGCTGCTATAAAATTTCTTGCCTGCCCTCCAATACTTGTAAAGCCTCCGCCTGTATAAATAGTATTACCAACAGGTGTAATGGCTAGTACTGTACTATTTGCATTCGGATTCCAGCTCGTAGCCAGACCACTATTGGCATCTATGGCTGCAATACAATTTCGGGTTTGCGCACCCATTGTTGAAAAGCTTCCGCCTGCATACACCGTATTACCGGAAACTTCAATCACATTAACTGTACTATTTGCATTCGGATCCCATGCAGTTAAATTACCACTTACCAGGTCAATCGATGCCAAACGGTTTCTTATGGTTCCTCCAACCCCTATAAAACTTCCCCCAATTAATAGATTGCCATTGTCAACCAGAATTGCAGATACTAGATTTGTGGCATTCGGATCAAATGTTGTTAAGGATCCATCAGTTAATCTTATTTCTGCAATTCTGTTACGGGTTTGTCCACCAATAGTTATAAAAGAACCTCCGATATAAAGGGTAGTATCCGTTATTTCCATTGAATTTACAGTAGTGTTCGCATTGGGATTCCATGCTGTTGCAACACCTGAAGTAAGATCAACTCCAGCTATAAAGTTTCTGGTTAAAGCACCCACTGTTGTAAAAGAACCTCCTGCATACAATGTATTTCCCTTTATAGACATTGTATTTACCAAACCATTCATATTAGGATTCCAGGTTGTTGCCAAACCAGTTGTCGCATCGAGAGCAGCAAGTCTGTTACGGGCCTGGCCTCCAATGGTTGTAAAATTTCCTCCGGCATAAATCTTACCCGGTTGAATCAGCAAGCTTGTTACAGTTGTACTGGCATTGGGATTCCATGCTGTTGCCAAACCGATGGTAATATCCAATGCTGCAATAAAGGGGCGGGTTTGTCCGCCAATTGAAGTAAAACTCCCTCCGGCATAGAGTGTTGATCCTGATATTTTCAAAACACTCACCGTACTATTTGCATTTGGATTCCAAGATGTTGCAAGTCCTGTAGTTCCATTAATGGCTGCAATTCTGTTACGGGTTTGACCTCCTGCTGATGTAAAACCTCCTCCTAAATAAACAATGCCTCCCGAAACACACATGGATGTTACGGCACTATTCGGTGCCGGATTCCAAGGGTGAATCGTTCCATTGCTATTAATACGCACAGCATTGGTTCGGGGTGTTGTGCCCACCAATGTAAAGGATCCTGCAAGATACCATCCGCCACTACCATCTGAAGCTACACACGTTACTGTTCCATTGATTGCCGGAAATGAGAGATTAGGTTGTGCTGTTGTTCTGTTTAGCAAAGCAGCTCTACCTGAGAATTTAGAAACTGCTGTGAAGTTTCCTCCAATATACAATTTCCCATTGCTTATTTGAAGAGCTGTAATAGTACTGTTAAATGTATAACCCTGAAAAAACGGATCAACTGCACCTGCACTGTTAATGTGGGCAAGATTGATGCGCTGGGTATTCCCCACTATCGAAAATCCTCCGCCAATATACCAGCCACCTGCACCATCAGCTACGGCAGCATTTACCGTTCCGTTGGGAACAGCATAACCTAAAGGCATTTGCCCTGTAGCATTATCCAGTTGTGCACCAAATGTCCCAATATTTCCAACTTTGGTAAAGGTTCCCCCCATATAAATCGTATTCCCGCTTCGCTTAATTACGGCAACATTATTATTGGCTTGTGGGATATTTGGAACGAATGCCTGTGAAAAGGCCTCACCTGCAAAGCCTAATAATAAAGCTAATAACAAAAAACCGAATCGGGTTTGTACTGTTCTGATGATTTCCTTCGAATGAATCGAACGTAAAATGACCAATACCCTTGATGAATAAGCAAAGTAAAGTTGTTTCATAGTATGATAAGCTTGTTTGTTGAGTAGTAAAATTCGGTAATGCATAGCCGGAAATATATTGTTCCGAACCCAAAGCAGGCTGAGGCTAAGCTTGCATTTATTCTTTGGAACACCATAGTTCTATAGTATGAGTAGCCGAGGTATAATTCTATTATTTATAGTTGTTTCATTCCACCAAATCTTAATCTATTTCCTTTAATTTCAACATTAAAATTTTTTCATCTCCGCGAATAATAAGGGGATGACTGCTATTCAGCACTAAATCATTACCGCATTCATCTTATAAATACCTGCTCACACAAAGTATTCTTTTGCACCTTTCAATTGATTGGTAATCTGTCTTGGGAATATGTGAAGAATTCAAACTTAGGTGGTTGATTTAAATTTGCCATCACCATACTATCATTAAAATGTAAAGGCAAGTCACAGACTTGTATCTGTAATATGTTTGAAGTTTGCAACTTCAAACAACATGGCTTTTCTTTCTCATCTCTGTATATTTGATTTTACCCTTTACATACTATTACAGATGATTAAAAAACCCTCTCCGTTTCGCATCAAACTCTTCATTGCACTTTCATGTGCCTTTTTTATTTTTACTATTGTAGGCACATTGAGCCATGAATTCGGGCATTATGTTGTTGGAAAATATTATGGTGCTGAACCTGTCATTCACTATGGTTACACCTCGGATACTCACTATACAAAAGAATACCTTATCCTGGATTCTCTATACATGTTGAATGAAGACGCTATTAAGGCCAAACAACCCTTTCCCGCGAAACAACTTTTCGAAGAAACTCAAGAGCAATACTACAACCAATCATTATGGATAGTAATGGGTGGTCCCTTCCAAACCATGGTCACCGGAACAATAGGATTCCTGCTCTTATTGCTGGTTTATAAAAAAAGAACTGAAACTGATTTTCTGACATTCAAAGAGTGGTTTTTTGTTTTTCTCTCCTTATTCTGGTTGCGGCAAACAGCCAACGTTATGGTAGGTTGGGGAACATTTTTACTAACCGGTAAAACATCCATGCGTTCAGATGAAATCAGAATTGCAGAACATTTAGACTGGTATCCACACACTCTGGAATTGATAACTGCCTCCATCGGTTTGGGTGTGTTAGCGTATATCGTATTTAAAGTAATTCCTTTATCACAGCGAATGCTGTTTTTAGCATCGGGATTGGTGGGTGGTGTTACCGGTTATTTATTCTGGCTGGTATATGTGGGACCGGTTGTGATGCCTTAGCTTTTGCATTATAAGCTTCAAACAACCTATTAACTCTGCAAAAAGCACCAATCATTTCAGAAACATTGATTTTTTGATGAATAAATTGTTAATTGTACAACTGAATGAGCTTTAAACACATGGTCACCGGCAAATTAAAAATAGTAGTATTCATGCTAGCTGCTTTGCTAGTTTTTTCCAGTTGCAAAGTAAGCCGTTACAAAGCACCTAAAAAGCCACACAACTCTTTCAGACCCGGGAAAAAAAATAAGTGGATGGATCAAAAGCGGGACAATATGCGTCACTTCTAACCCTTGGTGGTTAGTTATATGTGTTTGGGTGTGCCATTGGTATTGCCAAAATAATGTATCATTTCTTCCCAATCTATCATCGGCAATATCGCTTTCATTGCTGTTGCTTTAGCTAAAAATGTTTTCAAAAATTGTTGATGAGCTTGTGTATCGGGGTGTAATGGTCGGTGGTTTTTAGCAGCAACAATTTGCAATACTTCCTGCATCAATTGTTGAGTCTCTTTGGCTAAGAATGTTCCGCAAAAATGCTCAAAAACAAACTGAATAGCTTGTTCGCTGGGATGAGCCATATCCTTTGCATAAAAACGGTAATCACGTAATACATCTGTTACCAGTTCATACGCGGGAAAATACGAGCAGTTTGATTCCGTTTCAGAAAGTTGGTGCACTGCTTCTATTAATCGTGCTTTGCTCCGGTTGTTTTCAATGATTCCATCACGCAGGTGTTTTACCGGACTTACCGTAAGTACAATCTTTATCGAAGGATTTAGTTTTCTCACTGCATTCATTCCTTCCCGCAATGCTTCTGTAATATCCGAAACTGATAACAACTTTTTATCAAACCACTCTTTAGGTGCTTTGTGGCAATTTGCAACTGATAGGTAGTTTTCTCTGAGTTGATAGGAAAAAGCTGTTCCCAATGTGATAAAGAGAAAACCGGTTGATTGCAAATAGTGGTGTGTTGCCCGAATGGCTGCGTTAATTCCGTTTATGGTTTGTTCCTGTGAAGTAGTTGAAAAATCGGAATGATGCTGCCAACTGTGCCACAATTCATTTTGCTGAAACACATCCTCTTCTCCATATTGTTTGTTTATTGCATAGTCGGATAAATGCCTTGCTAAACTAATGGGGTCAAACACAATTCCGGTTGGATTAAATAGTGTTTGAAATTTAGCTTCCTGCAGTTTGGCTCCGATATTATCTGAAAAACAAGATCCTATCAATACCTGTTTATCAGTGTAGGATATCAATGTGGATGAAGGTTTTACCTCCGGTTGTAACATCAGGTTCATGGCTGCAATATCGCTATTTTAGAGTGTTTTGGCACGTATTTAAGGTAGCATTCGGGGGATTGTCAAATTTTGTCCTACATTTGCCACGCTTTTTATGAATATAGAAGTTTTAAAATCCAAAATTCACAGAGCCAAGCTTACGCAAACGGAGCTTCACTATGTGGGCAGTATCACCATCGATGAAGCATTGATGGAAGCTGCAAATATGATAGAAAATGAAAAAGTACAGGTAGTAAACGTGAACAACGGTGAACGCCTCGAAACATACATTATTAAGGGAGAACGCAACTCGGGTGTGATTTGCCTTAATGGTCCTGCAGCCCGTAAGGGTTTTGTAGGTGATCATCTCATCATCATCTCGTATTGCTCAATGGATTTTGAAGAGGCTAAGAAACACCAGCCTATCGCAATCTATCCTGATAACAACAATAAACTCATCTCTTGAGTCAACGGCTAAAATCAGCTATTCAATACGGCATCATTGGTCTCATAGGGGCATTCTTCCTTTATTTTGTGTTTAAGGGTACCGATTGGAATGACTTACTACTCAAGTTTCAGCTCACCAACTATTGGTGGATTGCGGCCGGAATGGGCATCGCCATTCTTAGCCATTACATAAGAGCCTATCGTGCCGTGATGCTTTATGAAGTATTACATTACGATGTAAAGGTTAAAAACAGCTTTTATGCTGTAATGATTGGCTATATGATGAATTATATCATTCCCCGTGCCGGAGAAGTTTCGCGTTGTGCTGCGCTAACCAAAACAGATGATATTCCGGTAAACAAAACACTCGGAACCGTTGTCACCGAACGCATTTTCGATATGGTGATTCTCCTGTTTGTTCTCTTCATTGTATTTCTTTTGCAATTTGATTTGCTCGCCAACTTTATTTCAACCTCATTGAATACAAGTAGCGTTGCATCATCCGGACCTAACATCAAACTCATCTTACTTGGGGTTACGGTTGCCGGTTCTCTCTTTATTTTTCTCATCCGTAAAAGGTTAGGCTCGCATCCGCTATTCATTAAATTTATGACATTGTTGCTTGGGTTTGGAGAGGGATTGATGAGCATCCGTAAAGTCAAAAAACCTTTACAGTTCATACTACTCTCAATGTCCATTTGGACATGCTATGTGCTCATGATGTACTTCTGCTTGTTTGCAATGGAAGCTACTTCTCACCTCAGCTTCATGGATTGCCTCACGGTATTTGTGATTGGTTCCATTGGAATGATTATTCCGGCTCCTGGAGCAGGTGCAGGTACATACCATTTTGCTGTAATGCAATCGCTCTTGTTATTTGGGGTAGCCGAAGCTGATGGAATTGCATATGCAACAATTGTGCATGGGGTACAAATGATTTTGTTGCTGGGGATTGGTGCTGTTTGTTCCCTATTGGTGATTGCGCAACACAAAAAGAAATTAGCTTAACTAATAGAGAAATATTTAATCTCGAATTTCGAAATAAATTCTAAATCTTAAATTAGAAATAAAAACCTAATCTTTAAATTAGGAAGATAATTCCAATCTCATCAGAGTGAACCCTATGGAAGAAAATAAGAAATATGATCTTGAGGAGAGGACTTTCCTCTTTGCAAATAATGTGAGATTATTTGTTAAAAAACTGTCCAATACTCCTGCCAATACTGAAGACTCGAAACAAGTTATACGATCCTCGGGGTCGGTTGCTGCCAATTACATTGAGGAAAATGATGCACTAGGAATAAAAGATAAACTTATGCGGATGAAGATTTCTCGGAAAGAAGCAAGAGAAAGTAAACTCTGGTTACGATTACTGGATACTTCAGAAAATGCAGCACTGGAACAAGAAAGAAAACAATTGCAACAAGAAGCTCATGAGCTGATGCTAATTTTTGGTGCTATTATCAATAAATTGAACCTCTGAGATTCCTTTTCACATTGAAAAAATATTTAATCTCGAATTTCGAAATAAATTTTAAAAGGTAAATTGAAAATAATAGGACCAATCTTCACTATATCATTTTCTTTTTTGATTTTTATATTTCTCCTTTATTTCGAAATTCGAGATTAAATATTTCTCTTTCCCGCAAGACCATTCATCTTTATCTCCAAAACTCATTACTTTGCTGAACATTTTATTTATGTCATAGAAATGCCAAGTCACACTGAATTCATTCAAAACAAAATTTGTTCTTCTCCCGAAATTCTCTTGCTCAAAATTGCACAGTGGAATGAGGGTGGTGAAAAAATTGTGTTCACCAATGGAGTATTCGATCTCTTGCACCGGGGTCATGTAGATTATCTGGCCAAAGCCCGCGACCTTGGTGATCGTTTAATCATTGGTGTAAATACAGATGCTTCGGTAAGTAAATTGAAGGGACCAAACCGTCCTATCCAGGATGAATATTCGCGCATGTTGATCTTAGCTTCGTTTGAATTTGTGGATGCTGTAATTTTGTTTGGAGACCAAACACCTTATGAGTTAATCAAAATGGTACAACCTGATATTTTAGTAAAAGGCAGTGACTACAAAGCCGAAGATATAGTAGGTTATGATATAGTGATAGCCAAAGGAGGTTTCGTGAAAACGATTGATTTTATTCCGGGATTCTCTACTTCTCTTATCGAAAAGAAAATCAGAGAAGCGTAAGGTTTGATGCAGGGTAGCAGGTACCGACTCATTAATAAATCTATCCCCAGACTGCTGTTTCCTATTTAACATACCGGAGGTCTACCTCGATGAACTCAGTATGACATGCTCCAATTTCTCAAATCGTAATTCTTAAATCTCAAATACCCTTGAGGTACTCTTCAATTACTTTCGGAAAATGAGTCATTTCCAGCAACGAAATTTTTCTTGCAATGGATTCCAAATCATCTAATGGTGTTACGACAAATGATTGCTGAAACAGTGGTTTGCCATCGTCAAAGTTTTCATTCACCAGATGAATGGTGATGCCGTGCTCCGTTTCCTTTTGTGTGAGCACTGCTTCATGCACATGATGTCCGTACATCCCTTTACCACCAAACTTAGGCAATAAGGCCGGATGTATGTTGATGATACGATTGGGAAACGCATGAACGAGATACAGGGGAATCAACAATAAAAATCCTGCGAGAATGATAACATCAGGTTGGTATTTTTGAATGAGAGGCAAAAACGTATCGGCATCCTTTAATTGTTTCCGGTTGAACAGCTCCACCGGAACATTCCATTTTTCCATCTTGACAATGACGCCCGCCTCAGGGTTATTGCAAAAAAGTCCAACAATCTTTACGTCTTCATGCTTTGCAAAGTACTGACAAATATTATCGGCATTGGTGCCACTGCCTGAAGCAAAAAGAAGAATGCGTTTCATTAAAATTCGAGTTCGTTTATCAATGCTTTTTTGAAGAGTGAATCAACATTGTTGTTGCCATTTAAGCGATTCAGCGGAAGCGTACATAAAATCATATCGGTTTTGCCTGTTCCTACTTTTATTCTTTTGCTTAATACAGTAGAGGTACCCGTCCATGCACTTGTTCCACTTACATTTTGTGCAAGAATATTTGCACGGCATGTTGAATCATAAGTGAAGGCTCCTGATGGCGTACTAAAGGTAACAAACGGGCGGGCACTTGATAAAATCGCAGTTGACTTCAATATGGGCCAACCACTTCCTGCTATATGCGGATACATCAATTCTCCAACATTCATCCGTAAGGTTGTACCTGCAGGGGGTACTACCAACTCCTGCACAGGTGTAAAATTAAAGAAATTTGAGTTATGTGGAAATTCATTCGGCATCTCACATACCATAAACATTCGTCCGCCTTGCTGGAAAAAGTTAGCCGTAACCAACTGTGCCAATCCTAACGTACTATTGGGATTATCACTAAACCACACAATACGTTTGTAAAAATCCATCGTTTTCACAATGGTAAAAGCATCATCCGGCAAATCACCTACTATGGAAATGATAGAATCAAATTGATCATACCCGGTACCCAATGCAGCAATTTGTGCATTGTAAAAGGTTTGTACCGGTCCTTTGGTACTATAGTCGTTTATAACCAGAAAATCTGATTTCGGACGTTTAATCACGATAGAATCTGTCGCCCATTTTGATTTGGCACCTACTCTATCAACAGAACGAATGTAAATATGATTCAATTGATTATACAATACCCCACTCAAAGTAACGGGAAAAGGAATGGTACGATTGTTTTGATATACGTTCAACTCTGTATCAAAAACGCCACCGGTAATTTTGGCTACAAAACTTGCTGCAAATGAATTACCGGGAATCACCAATGGAGTGCTATTGGTATCGTTTAATACAATTTCGATACCCTGAATATCCAATGGCCCGTCAACATCCGTTGCAATCCAGTAATAGCGGAATGCCGGCAATGTGCTGGTTCTTCTTCCAGTTGAATAATCCATTTCCAAGGACGGGGCCGTATTTTTCACCGGAAAAATCATTACTGCGGGTGTTGGATCTTTTTGCCCCAAATTATCAATAGCCCTTACATATATTGGTAAATATCCGCGATCCGTACCAAAAGGTAAGCTTAATAAAAAAGAACCTTTTTGATCTTTGGTAAACGTCCATGTTACCTGATTGTCTATAGATACTTCGTAGCCACTGATAAATCCTTTTTTGGATTCACCCCACCAACGTGCTTCCACAGTTGTTGTTAACAGATTGTTGGTGTCTCTGCGCACCGAGTCAACAACCGCATAGGTTTCGGGTGTTGCCTGATTATTGATGTCACCCTCAAAATCTTTGCGACAGGAAACTGCAACCATACCGATGAGCACACAAAATAAAAGTAGTTTACGCATGAACCTTTGGGTTTTCAATGTGCAATAATACAGGAAGTAAGGTTAAGTTAAAATTAAATGCCTGTACGTTTTTAGATTAAATCTGTTTTTTGAATGATGCTTTTACAATGACATTTGGATTAACCGATATATGAAGATCACAATTCATAGTTGATGGATCATAGTATACTCGTCCATAAACTGTAATCCATCAACTATGAACTAAACCCCCGGCTTTAAATCTGATCTTTCACCAATAGCATTTTCAACGCAGTTTCAGCAGCCTCTACCCCTTTGTTTCCATGCTTACCCCCTGCTCTTTCCTGAGCCTGCTTTTGGTTATCAGTGGTTAACACTCCAAAAATTGCAGGCTTACCGGTCTCTAGTCCCACATTCATTACTCCGTGCGCGCAGGCATCACAGATAAAATCAAAATGGCGGGTATCCCCTTGAATAACACATCCCAATGTAATTACAGCATCAATATCCTTGCGTGAAGCCAACCATTTGGCAGCTAGCGGCAACTCAAACGAGCCAGGTACAAATTTTACATGAATGTTTTTATCCTTGACACCCTTGTTTTTCAAAAAATCAATGGCGCCATTCATAAGTGCATGAGTGATCTCGGTATTCCAGTCTGCCACCGCAATACCTATGCTGTATTTTTTAAAGGCTTTATCCGCTTGTAAATCGGTGGATGATAAATTTTTTAAGTGTGTTGCCATGGTTATGTTATTTAAACAAATCGGTTCAACGTAAGGATTTAAATTTCGCTCAAAAGTAAACAAAAAAGCCGAAGCATATTGCCTCGGCTTTCTCTATTCAATAAGATATTAGTTTCCTTCTTTCATCGCAGTTGCACGGGCGATATACTTATCAATATCTTGTGCTTCCTGTGCTTCGGGATAATCTTTTTTAAGGGCGTTGTATACATCTAAAGCATCACCATAATTTTTTTGTTCTTCAAATACCAATCCTGCTTTTTTCAGAAAAATAGGTGATGTTAATTTGTTGCTGTTCATGTTAGCCGCTTTCATGTAGTGTTTTACACCTTTATCCAAATCAGCTAACTCAACGTATGCATCACCAATAGCACCTTCGGCCAACGGAGCGATCAGCTCATTCGAAGTTGAAAAGTCTTCTAATTGGTCAATAGCTTCCTGGAATTCGCCTTTGCGCAAATGACAGATACCTGCATAATAATGCGCAAGGTTTCCAACTTTTGTTCCGCTGTACTCGCTGGCGATATCGGTAAATCCTTTGAAGGTTCCGTTACCTTTTAATGCCAGATCAAATGAATCGATTTCAAAATATTTTTGTGCCATAAACACCTCTTTTTGTGCTTCTGCTTCTTTAGGTGCAAGGTAGAATTTTGTGTATCCAATATATCCTGCCACCAATACTACTAATGCAATCAATGCAATGTTGATATTCTTTTTATTATCCTCATAAAAATGCTCCACCTTGTGAGTTGTTTCTACCAGTGATTTGTCTAAATCGAGTTCGTTGTTGTCGTGTTTTTTGTTCGTCATTGTATGGCTCTTAAATATATTATTCAGTGATAAATGGATAGTTTGGCTCAGAATATACGTCTTCGTATATAGCCGACCCTTCAGGATAAGGTGAATTTTCGCTGAATTCAACGGCATCCGCTATGATGGCATCAATCTTTGTTTCTATTTCCTCAAACCAGGCAGCATCCGCAAATTTTTGCTTCTCGATACTCAATTTGATTACTTCTATCGGATCCTTCTTTTTGTATTCTTCAACTTCTTCTTTGGTACGGTATTTTGCAGGATCGCTCATGGAGTGACCACGGTAACGATATGTTCGAATATCAAGATAGGTTGGTCCTTCTCCTTTACGCGCACGCTCAGCTGCTGTTGCAATAGCCTCATGTACCGTTTCAGGATGCATTCCGTCAACTATAAAACTTGGCATATCATAACCCTTACCAATAATAGACATATCGGGCGCATTGGTTGTACGTTCAACTGAAGTACCCATAGCATAACCGTTGTTTTCACAAATAAAAATCACAGGTAATTTCCACAGCATGGCCATGTTAAATGTTTCATGCAGTGCTCCCTGACGGGCAGCTCCGTCTCCAAAACTGCAAATGGTTACCTGATCGCCACCTCGGTATTTATCGGCAAAAGCAATACCTGCACCCAATGGTATCTGGCCTCCTACAATACCGTGTCCGCCAAAAAAGTTGTGTTCTTTGCTGAACATGTGCATCGATCCGCCTTTTCCTTTAGAACAACCTGTTGCTTTTCCGTATAGTTCAGCCATTACTTCACGTGAAGTAATACCCAACGCAATTGCATGCGCGTGATCACGGTAGGCGGTAATATGTTTGTCATCCTTACGTGTAGCACTTACTGTCCCGGCCACTACTGCTTCCTGACCAATATATAAGTGGCAAAAGCCTTTTATTTTCTGTTGTCCGTAAAGCTGTGCTGCTTTCTCCTCAAACCTGCGCATCAGCAGCATTGATTCGTACCAGCCCAGGTATGTTTCTTTCGTAAATTTAGTTTTCGCCATTTTTCGTAAAAAGAGTTGCAAATCTAACAATTTTCGGCATTGCACAAAGAGTAAACTACAATATTGTATATGAGCATTTTACCTTCACTTACAGGCATTTATTGATTCTGACATGTTTCTATCTGCTATATTTGACGTCCATGCTGGCTATTCAATCACTCCACTTCGAGCATTTTAAAAACTATTCCACAGGAGCCATTTCCCTATGTCCGCAGGTAAATTGTTTTGTAGGAAAAAACGGAGCCGGAAAAACCAATGTGTTGGATGCGATCTATTATCTCTCATTTACCAAGAGTTTTTTAAATAACTCCGACCAACAGCATATTCAGCAAAACAGTACCGACTATTTTTTTATTGAAGGTGCCTTTATCCGAAATGAACTGGCAGAAAGCGTAAGGATTACTGTGCAACGCGGGGCGAAAAAAAGTGTGCAGGTTAACAACAATGAACACAAAAAACTTTCAGACCATATTGGTTTGTATCCGTTGGTTATGATTGCTCCCAATGATATCATGCTTATCCATGAAGGCAGTGAAGAACGCAGGAAGTTTCTGGATGGTTTTATTTCCCAGTTTGACAAAATATATCTGGCTGATTTGTTATCTTATAACCGTGTATTAGAGCAACGCAACAGACAGCTTAAACTCTTTGCGGAACAACAATACATGGATGTTACATTGCTGCAAACGTATAATGAACAACTCATCCGTTACGGGACATCCATTTATTTAAAACGTACCGAATTCATGGAGCAGTTTATTCCGGTATTCCGTTCGTTTTATACCATTATTTCAAATGGAAATGAAACGGTGGATCTGCAATATGAAACGGACGTACAGACCCAATCCATGGATGAATTGCTGCGTTCAACCGAACACAATGATCTGGCCGCACAACGCACCACCAAAGGGATTCACAAAGATGAGCTCATCTTTACACTAAATGGTCAACCACTCAAAAAATTCGGTTCACAGGGACAACAGAAATCATTTATCATTTCCCTGAAGCTGGCACAGTATGATTACCTCAAACAAAAAACACTAGTTAAGCCATTGTTATTACTAGATGATATTTTTGAGAAATTGGACGAGCACCGGTTGAATACTTTACTTAACATGATTTCGCATGGCGATTTCGGGCAGTTGTTCATTACCGACACGCACCTCCAACGTTTGCAGGATGTATTTCACACCATGCCACAGGTAACGGTAAAGTATTTTGTAGTAGATAACGGAAGTATTAACGAGATTTGACAACGATGAAGAAACCACGTAATACCAATGAACAAAGTTTAAAGGATGTGATCAGCGAGCTTTTTGAAACCAACCATATTGGTGGAAAGCTTAAAGAGATCAACATCATTAACAACTGGGAAAAGCTGGTAGGAAACCTCATTGCCAAAAACACCAATAAAATCTATATCCACCAGGGTAAACTCTTTTTGCATATTGAATCGGCACCCTTGCGTACCGAACTTACTTACTCTAAATCAAAACTGATTGAAGTTGTAAACAAAGAAGCGGGCGAGATACTGATTGATGATGTAGTGATACGTTAGTTTGAAGTCTATTTGCGTATAACCCGAAACTCTACTCTCCTGTTTTTCATCCTGCCCTCTTCGGTATCATTTGTTGCAATAGGCTTTATGCTTCCAGATCCTTTGAAAGTAAGCCTGTTTTTTGCAATTCCTTTGGAAACAAGATAACCGACCACGCTCCTGGCTCTTCCTTCTGAAAGTTGTTGATTTTTTGCATCCTCACCTTTGTTATCTGTATGGCCGATTATTTCAATCATCATTGTTTTATTTTCCTGTAATTGCTTTGCCAGTTTATTTAAAGATTGGTTCGATTCAGGTAAAAGTTCTGTCGTATTATTTTTGAATAAAATATTGGCTAAAACAATTGGCTGAGAAGCTGCCTTCTCTGCTTTCAAGTAAGCCAGCCTCTCAGGCCAATAGTTATAAAAATAGATGGTGTATCCTTTAGGTGTTGTTTGCCCCTCTTGCCAACCGTTTCGCAAATTTATGATCAGGTAATACAACTCCCCGGCTCTAACAGGTAACGCCTGAGCGTAACCAGGCCTTTTTCCATTCGGGATGTTTTTTAAATTCAGGTGACGAGTCAGTCCGACTGCTCCGTTAGTGGCAAAAAAACTTTTCCTGTCGGGCTCAAAGTGCCTTGATTTTAGCTTATCACGACAATTCTTTCCCTCGCACCTAAAAAGCGTAAAATCATACCACTCATTTATATTTTCCGGTATAATATCGAATGTAAGAACGGTATCCTTTCTGATGTAAAATTTAAACCAATTGGAATGGTGTTCGTAAAACCTCAAGCTCGAATCGAAATCCAAATGATTCCCGCTTCCCTTGCCTACATTCGTGATTTTTACAATTGAGTCTTGTATCTCAACAGCTGTTTCAAAATCCCCTTGCATTTCCTGCCCTTGACCAAATAACTTAGTCCCAAT
>JAZKGH010000093.1:0-2824 GCA_040386055.1 Bacteroidota bacterium | reverse complement strand
AAAAAATTCCATTACGAAAACTGGATACCCTCAAAGACTCCTTAAAAGTCAATGTGACCTTATGGTATTTTAATGATGGTATGCTGACCATAAAATATTACAACAGTAATCTTAAAAAGGAAACAACGATTGCCGCCTATGCATACGACACTGATTCAGAAAACGGAATATTGAGCATCGTGTTTAATAAAAAGGCTTTATACTACAAAGTCGGAGTTGCTTCAACAGGAAACTTTGTCCTGTTGAAAAGGGAAGAAAAGCTTAAATAAAAACATAATAACCAAATACAAATACCTATTGAATATGCCACAATTCAATCCCGCAGTAGATGCATACATTGCAAAATCTGCTGACTTCGCAAAACCTATTCTGGAGCATTTACGTCAACTCATTCATGATACCTGCCCTGAGGCGGAAGAAGTAGTGAAATGGGGATATCCGCATTTTGACTACAAAGGTGATATGATGTGTATTCTTGGATCCTTTAAAAACCATTGTTCCTTCAGTTTTTATAAAGCAGAATTAATGAGCGATCCCAAAATAAAAGCAAGCGTGAAATCCGGACAAAGAATGGGATACATGAACAAACTCACATCGCTATCTGATTTACCGCCAAAGAAAGTATTGGTCACTCTTATTAAAGAAGCAATGGTTCTTAATGAAAGTGGTGTAAAAAAAACAAGACCCAAATCGGATAAACCAAAAGTTGTTGAGGTGCCTGATTTTTTGACTACCGCACTTGCCGCTAATAAAAAAGCAAAGCAAGTGTTTGAATCCAAATCCGATTCTTTCCGTAAAGAGTATATCGGATGGATAACGGATGCAAAAACCGAAGCTACCCGGCAGAAAAGAATGGAACAAGCGCTGGAATGGATTGCAGAAGGCAAAGGCAGATTCTGGCAATACGCCAAGTAAATTCATCTGACAAACTATTAACCAAAGGCTTAAAATAATCACATCGTTTTAAGCCTTTTTCATTATCGTTAAACATTAATTCAACAATTTACGCTGTGAACGATGCGTTTAAAAACAGAGTTGACGATAAACGGATGGTCATTTTATGGACCCATTCTCTCCATTTTATTTTCATCTTATTTAATGCTTTTCCATCCAATGCAAAAAAGGAAAGATAGCTGCTCAATTAAATGGATGGTGACTAATTGAAATAATTAGTTATATTTTTGTAAAGTACAATAAGCCTACCGAGACAACCAAACTGGAAGAATGTGCTTCAGCAAAAAGCTCATTAGCTAAGTATATTCCAGGTAAAACACTCTAGTTCTTTTTTTATTTCCAACCATTTAAACCCTTCCCGCGTATGAAGAATTTTACAATTTTTAGGAAATTTTTTGGTGTCTTTGTTGTTCTCCTTTTTTCTTTTCAATCTTACGCTATCTGCCCCATTGCCGGAGATAGTACCGTGTGTGCAGGTGATGTCAAAACATATAGCACTTCGCTCACCGGACCTTACACTTACCAATGGAATGCCTATGGAGGTGTAGCAATTGGCAGCGGCACTTCGGTGAGTGTTACCTGGGGCAATACGCTTACAGGTCAGGTAACCCTGGTAGTACGGGATATTGCAAATAATATCGTTTGTACATCCCTTCTGAACATTTCGATTATGAGCAAACCTAAACCATGGATACTGCCTTCGGTAATGGTAGGTTGCGGTGGTGGAAAGGAATCAGCAGGTGGTCCCCAGGGACGAAAGGATGACGAATGTTTAAATATTTGTGACTCTTCATGGGTTACCTACACAACACCCAATCATGCCGGAAGTACCTATTCATGGGTAATTTCAGGTTCTGCTGTGTACACCCCTTCTATAACCAATTCCATTACTGTTTTTTGGACAGGTGCCGGTAGTGGCTCTGTGCAGGTAACAGAAACCAATGTCAACTTATGTGTAGGCGTTGATCAGGTATGTGTAAAGATCGTTCCAAAGCCTCATGCATTGTTCACATCTTTAAATACGATGGTAGCAGGTGTGATTACTGCCTGTAAAAACCAACCCATACAATTTATCGATCAATCGTTTGCAGGTGCAGGAACACCTTTGCTTTCCTGGGAATGGCAATGGGGTGACGCTACCACTACGGCAGGTGTTTATCCGGGTTCTGCCGATGCAACACATGCATACGCTGCAGGAGGAACCTATCAGGTTTTACTCATCGTGGAAAATGAATGCCATTGTAAAGATACTTTTATGCGGACGGTACAGGTTTCTTCTGTTCCCGGTCCTGATATATTCTGCATCAGCACGGTTTGTCCGGATGCCATTGTTACCTATCATACCAATTCCGGTTGTCCTACTGCCGTTTATCATTGGTCGGTTACCAATGGAACCATTCAGGGTGATAGCACCGATTCGGTTGTCACTGTGATGTGGGGATCAACAGGCCCTGGCATTTTAACGCTTGCTGTTACAGGTTGTGCAGGAGTATGCACAACGCCTACATCCGTTTTCGTTCCCATTATCGTGCCCAATGCACAAATCACCGGAAAACCACAGGTCTGTTTAGGTGAATGTGTGAAATACCATATCAGTTGCGATATACCCATTGACAGTATCATCTGGCATATTCCGCCTGGAGTTACGTTGATCACGGATACGATCAACGTTCATGATATTACATTGTGTTTTTATAATTCAACATTCACCAGCGGAAACCTTGTGGTTGAATATTATCATAAAATTCCGGGAAGCACAGAAGGCATGTCGTGTGGTGGACAATCCCTTCTTACCATTACACAACGGCCTCAATTGTTTCTTTCCGCCACTTCTCAGATCTGCGACAAATCTGTGCTTACGGTTTATCCG
>JAZKGH010000092.1:0-2849 GCA_040386055.1 Bacteroidota bacterium | reverse complement strand
GCCGGAGTGGGGGCAGGACCATTCCATTCGCAAAGCAATGAAGCCTGGTTTTTTCATGTTCCGGGTTTGAAAATAGTATATCCAAGTACACCTGCCGATGCAAAAGGGTTATTGACTGCATCTTTCTCCGATCCCAACCCGGTGATGTTTTTTGAACATAAAGCTTTATACAGAGCCGTAGATTTGGAAGAAGAGGTATATGATGATTACTATGAGATAGCAATAGGTAAAGCTCGTATAGTAAAAGAAGGAAGCGATGTAAGTATTATTACATATGGAGCAGGTGTTCATTGGGCAACCAAACATTGCAACGAAGCAGGAATTGATGCTGATATTATTGACCTGAGAACATTATTGCCGTGGGATAAAGAGGCTGTTGAGGCAAGTGTACGTAAAACGGGTAAAGCATTCATCCTGCATGAAGATACACTTACGGGAGGTGTTGGAGCAGAGATTGCAGCACACATTTCACAACATTGTTTTAAAAATCTGGATGCACCGGTGATGCGCAGCGGAAGCTTAGATTCACCGGTTCCTTTTAATGTTGAACTGGAACAAAACTTCTTGCCGAAAGAACGCTTTAAACAAGAGTTGACTGAACTATTGAATTTCTAAATGATGATTACGATGCTTGTGAAACTTAGTGTTCTCTGTGGTAAAGTTTAATGCTATTACAGGAAACTGAAGTAAACAGTTTACCCTTCTAAAAGGAATAGGCATTAATTTCTGAATCAAAGAAAAGAGACACATAAAAAAATCCCGTGAAGAGTTATCTCCACGGGATTTTTTATAATGAGGTATTTTTGATTATTCAGCTTTAGTAAATTGTTTAGTATATAATTTACCGTTTTCAGTAAAACGTAAAAAGTACACTCCGTTTTGCAGATCACCAACATTGGTTTGTGAGTTCATACCCGAGTGCACAAATGTTTTTACGCGTGTGCCCAATACATTATATACTTCAACAGTAATATCATCTTTAGTAGAAAACTTCACAGTTAACTGGTCTTTTACCGGATTAGGAAAAGCAGCTACCGTTTTTGTTTTGCTTACTTCATTTACACCCGTTATCCAACTGTTAACATTAATCGTTAGCGTATCGGCATTGGTCGGATTGGTTTTACATACAATAGATACCTTAGCAGTACCATTTCCGCTTACATTCTTAAAATAGAAATCCGCTTTCATGAAACCCGATTCTCCTTTGCGCAGTTTAAAGTCAAAGTTCTCACCTTGTTTGGCATCGGTACGGCAATATGCCGGATCACAAAAATCCAATTGCCATGTATTTGGTTGGGTTAGTTCTAATACAGTCCAGGTAAACATACTATCTGCAGCATCCGTTGCATTGTTCGTTATTTTGGATTGGCTCTCAATATTGTAGTTGCCATTGATATCCTCTGCATTCGGGGCTCCTTTAGCAATTACTTTTGGGTTAAGAGATATCGTTTGGGCCGAGGTTACAGCAAAGGCAAAAAGTCCGATAAAGATGTATAGATATTTTTTCATTTCGAAAGGAATATTTAAACATCAAAGGTATATAATTTAGGCGATTGAAGGCGCCAGTATGACATTTATCATATTAAAATTGAGGCCTTGACTGTTTTTTAAGCTTGATTACGTTGTTTTTGTGCAACCAATTCCATAAATATGCATTCTATTAAATGCATTAAGAAATTATTAATCAACCAACCAATACAATTAACCAAATGAAAAAATCATTACTTGTTGCAGCTATTGCGGCACTTAGTAGCTTTGGAACATTCGCCCAAGGCTATTATTATCACAAAACAACCGGAACGAACTCGGTAGAGTACAATCCAAGAAATTCAACCGGAACTACAGATGTGATTTTGGCAGAAGCTACTCCCAAAACAAAAACGCTTTCTGCAGCACAAACAATTCCATTTACCTGGAATTTTTATGGTAACCCTATTACCGGCTACAAAGTAAGCTCAAGCGGGTATATAACATTCAATACCAGTATGACTGCTGATAGCAATAATAATGTTGCATTGCCTTCTCCGGCAGCTCCGGCAGGAGCAATCTTTGCATTCTGGGATAACCTTAAAGTGGTGTTTGCTACCGGTGTAAATACTACTTACCCTCAAGGAGTTAGATCATGGACGTATGGCACCGCACCTAACCGCGTGCATGTTGTTCAATGGCAATTATTGCAAAAGGATGATGGTTCGGCAAATCTTGCCAACATCACTCAGTTTGCGGTTCGCTTTTACGAAGCTGATGGAGGTACAAAATTTGATATCGTTCATAACTTTGGTGCAGGTACTTTAAATGCAACTGTTGGTACTCAGGATTTAATGGGTAACGCTACTCAGGTAACCGGAAGTCCTAACCTTAATTTTGGTGGAGCAAATGGTGGAGTTAACGCTGCAACAGAAAGAGTGTATACTTTTTATTATGGCAATCAGGTTGCATATGATGTAAGATTGAACTCAATTGATGTTGAGAAATTTTTGTCACCTGGTCAAGCCTCTAATATTGGATACAGTTTCTATAACAACGGAGCTCAAACCATTACAAGTTTCCGTGTAAACTACTCAGTTGACGGAGCTGCTCCGGTTTCACAAAATGTTACAGGTGTTAGCGTAGCGGGTGGAAATGAAGGTCAAACATACGCAACTGTTCATTCTACTCCTTTCAGCTCTACAGTTGCAAGCAGTAAAAAAATTACAGTATGGGTAGATAATATCAATGGTGCTAATGCAGATTTGGATAACAGCAATGATACATTGTCTAAACCCAATACTATTGTAAGTACTACTGTAAAACGTAAATCATTACAAGAAGTATTTACATCATCTACATGCCCTCCATGTTTACCGGGT
>JAZKGH010000091.1:0-4567 GCA_040386055.1 Bacteroidota bacterium | reverse complement strand
GATGGTACGCTCAGGCTTCAGCTTAGTAAAATTGGTATCACGCACCTCAAAATCACGATAAGTGAAATTTGCCGATAGTCGATTAAAATTCTTTTGAGTATACTCCATATGGGCATTTATACTGCGAGAGAAAGAAGCAGAATTATACTGATTACCTTTGGGTTGATAATCTTCCCGCTGGGCATATTGTAGACCATAACGTAAGTTGGTACTGCTATCTGTATTTCGGGTATAAAGTGTCAATTGATTGTAAGCAAAACTTCCTTGCTCAAGTGAGTCCTGACCTTTTCTGTAATTACTTTCTTCGTGTTCAATGCGCACTCCACTGGTTAGGAAAAACAATTCACGTGCATAATCGGCCTTGTAACGTTTCACATCATTGGTAAGTGTTGTTGCTGTGGTTTTATTTCGGGTATCGATCCATTCCACATCACCCGAAAAAATGTTTTTTGAAAACCGGAGAGAGGTTCCTGTTAGTTGCTGAAGTCCATTGAACAACCCGGCTCTGTCATAATATCCTATTTGGTAAAAAGTGCTGCCTATTGATAACTTGTTGAGTGATGTTCGCAAAGACAGAATATGTTCATTGTAGCCTGTATCTGCAGTAGGCTGGTTGGTAAGTTGCCTGTTCCATGTACGGTCAAATTCAACATTACGGTAACGCTCCACATACCGAAAATTTTCATTCACAAATTCATACTGGGTTTCTGTCTTGATGTTCCACGCATTCTCTTTAAGCTGTTGCAAAGGTATTGTATTGGTTATAGACAGCTTTACTCCATAGCCTCCATCATTGGCTTTGTCCTTGGTAGCAAACAGGTTTTTATCATATACGGAGCGTGCTAGTTCAACACTTACTTGTGTATTTCGAATGGCATTTACATCCAGACCAACGGTGTACATCTGCATGCTTTTGGGACTCACCAGCAAGGTAACGGGAGCGTAGCTTCCCTGTTTTTGTACACCGAGAGGAGCTACCCACTGAAAAATTCTACCGTTGGCAGATGATTGTGCCTGCACATAATCGCCATTTCCTTGTCCTACAAAACTGAAACGAACCTCATAAAAAAGGGAATCACTTCCGGTAGCATCAATGTATGAGAACACCCCGGAGTATCCGAGTGTATCCAGTTTTCGATAGAGGATTTTTTTACTTGAAAATTCACGTGTTTCAACAGCCGTAGGTGCTACAGCTGCGCTGATATTGTCGCCAACACTTGACAAAATAGCCTTGTTGCTATCTGTAAGATTTTGCAAAAAAGGTTGGTTTTTACTATCCTGTTCAATGAAATAGTTGGCACGTATACGGTAGTTTTTAGTTTCGTATTCCGAATTCAAATGAAACACTGAGCGAGCATAATTTCGATCCGAATATTGAAACTCAACAACAATCCTGCTGTATTGTGTGATGATCCGTTTGGGCATAAAGGTTACCTCGCCTGTATTGTAGTCAATTACATAATCATTTTGTTCTCCTCGTTTTAGTTTTTCGCCATCAAGATAAACCGATTCGGTTCCGGAAATGATGATGATATATAATTCACCATTGGTACCCGATAGCCTGTAAGGACCAAGGTTTCCTTCAATTCCGTTGATAATGTTCCGGGCAAAACGTCCGCGTGATAAAGCTCCTTCCCCGCCAAATTTGAGTACTCCGTCTTTCCCGATTGGTGCAGCAGAATAAAGTTGGATACCTCTTGATTTTTTGTAGTAGTTCATGAAATAACTTCCCTGTGGACGGGTCATTTCAAAGTCTCCTACAGTAAGTTTGGTTTGATTCTTACTTAGCTGAATGTATACTTTATCAAAGTCTTGCAATTGCTGAGTGTTTCCTTCCGGTTGAATAGGGTTATTCTCATCACTGATAGCAGCCAGCACATCAATATCATTGCTGAGTCTTCCGGCCAGTTGTAAATTCAAATTAGAGTTTACTACCACATCCTGGTTATTGCCAAATGATAGTCCGCGCGATAAACTTCCATTCATTTTAAGACCCTCACTCTGGTAGAGGTCAGTACCTTTTTTTTCGGTGGAGTAGAGGTAAGGATTTCTGATTTCCTGAAAATAGGGTTGAACAATCTTATGATCTTTATGGCTTATTTCCTTACCCAATGCAAGCATCATTACATTGTATTGGAGGGAAACGGTTTCGTTGCGGGCAATACGCAATGGAATGAATGTGGAGCGGATATAATCTATCTTGTAGTCAATGTTCTCAACCAACGGAACATTGTTTACAGATGCTTTTAGAGTTCCTTTAAACAGCGTTAAAGAATCAATGGATATAGTATCTGAAGTAAGAATGATTGTTTTGGTTCTGATATTTCCGCTGTATTGAGCCTGCGCCATTGTGAGGCACATCCATGCTGCAATCAACCAAACGGAAATACGAATCATTTATACAATATGCTTGGGTAAGGTAATCACAAAAGTGGTTCCCTCATCAGGAACGGAGGTGAATGTTATGGTCCCTTTGCCGCTTTCAATCATATTTTTTACAATGGGTAGTCCTAATCCCATTCCACTTATTTTGGTGCTGAAATAGGGCTTGAAAATCTGAGCAGATTGTTCGCTGCTCATTCCACTTCCGGTGTCTTTAACGATAATTACAATGTTTTCCGTATCTTCTGTAGCAATTACCTCTACTTTTCCACCTGTATCTTCTGGTATGGCCTGTATGGCATTTTTAACAATATTGCCAATGCTTCGGCTGAAATAGGAACGGTCAAAGAAGAGTTCGCTGTTTACACGGCAATCAAGGCTAATCGTTATATCAGTATTGATGCTGTAGAGTGCAATGATTTCTTCAAGTGCATTTTGCACAGATATCGGCTCATAATTGGGAGCTGGCATTTTTGCATAGGAAGAAAACTCGTTTGCCAGTTCGCTCAGGGTATCAATCTGGTTAATGAGCAGATTGGTTGTGCGGTTGAGCTTATCTTCTATATTAGCATCCTGGTTTTTATAAGCACGCTGCAAATGCTGTATACTTAATTTCATTGGTGTGAGCGGATTTTTAATTTCATGGGCAATCTGCCGTGCAATTTCTCGCCAGGCTCCTTCGCGTTCTGTTTCGGCCAGCTTGCGAGCGCTTTCTTCCAATTGCGCTATCATGCTGTTGTACTGCTTCACCAGTTCACCAATTTCGTCATCACGGTGCCAGCTGATGGGTTCATTCTTTTCACCTAAAACGGTTCTTGAGAGTTTTTGCTGGATAAGTGTGAGCGGGTATGAGATGTTGCGTGATACAAGGTAGGCAATCACACCAATGATGATGAAAAGCACTACATACAAATTGATAAACCCTACAATGATGGAAGAAATTTCTGTGAGCAAATCTGCCTGTTGACTAAAATAAGGTAACTGCAAATACCCCAGCACTTCCGATTTGTTTTTAAAAATAGGAGCGTATGCCGCCTGAAATTGCAATAATGCGATGTGTTCGTTTTGTGAAAATTGTGACTCGCGCAGCAGCTTCAAGTGATAGTAAGCATTGGGATGCATCATGGGTGAAATCACTCCTTCATCATATATTTTGGCAATGCTGGATGCCATTACCTTACCATCTTTGTTAAATAAGGTGATGTCTGTATCGTAGAAATCGGCAATCTGATTAATGAATGCACCAAGTTCACTACTGTTGTTGAAGTCATATTCCTTGATATTTTCATTTTCAACAGTAATCACCACGTTGCGGAGTTTTTTCATTAACCGTTCGGTTTGCCGGTTATTGTACTTCTGTGTGATGAATGAAATGGTGAAGTAAGAAGTAAACAAGAGGGTGATAAATACAATGAAAATAATGGAACTCTGAATACGTGTCCGGATGTATAAAACATCCGGCTTGTCAATCATCAGCAAACGGTTGAAGGCATCACGGATGCGAATTAACAATCCGGTGTTCAGAAGTGTCCAGCTTCGAATTAATTGTGTGTTTAATCCAACATATACAAACAATATGAGGATCAAGGTTACTGTACAAAATGTGAAGATGAAAGAAAATAATCCGATAGTTTGCAATAAAGAATCACTGCTTTTACTCACTACAATAGTAAGCGGTTGTGTGTCTGTATAAAGCAAATGGTCAAAATCGTTTTCGCTGAAAAACCGGAAGGTATTGTTGGTTTTGCCCCAGGTGTTTTTAATACGGTAAGGATAATCACCACTCTGGTAAATCAGGTTTTTATCCTTGTATACAGCATAAGAATAATCAAATGTTTTGCGTTTGCTTTGCCTGAAGCCGTCAATCAACAACTCATCAAATCTATTTTCGTCCTGAATCAGTTTAGGTTGTAGCAGAATAAAGATGTAACCAACTTTATGGTTGTTGTCTATAATTTCAAATTTTCCCAGATAACCTTTTACCTCTGCGGTATTTTGAAGGTAGCGAAAGTTGCTGTTAATGGTTTCGAGCGATTTTGATTTATACAGTTTATTGATCTGCTGAAAAGTATAGTCATTTTTTTGTTTGAAGAAATAGCCGAGCGAATCATAATCAAGGATGCGCACCTCGAACTTGCTCAGGTAACCTGTAAAATAGAGTTGCCGTATGCGTTTTTCGAATTGT
>JAZKGH010000090.1:0-4806 GCA_040386055.1 Bacteroidota bacterium | reverse complement strand
TCCTGATAGTGAAAAATGGTTTGTATATTATAATACACCGGTCAAGATCTTAAGACTATTGAAGCAATTGGTATTCCAGCAAAATAACATGGGCAAATTCTGGAGTAAAGAAGAGCTTGATTTTATTGTTCAAAAATACAATGCCTTTGGAGAAATGGTTGTTCAGCCTGATAGTTTTCCTTATGCACATTATCGAATGGATTATTTGATTCGCAAGGGGAATTAAAATTGCCATCCTGCAGCAATTCCAGGCCACAGGCGCCAATGATTTCCGCTATAAAAAAGTGTTTCATATCTGTCAATAGATAAATATACAGGAACAAAAAGATGTAGTCCACTCCTGAAAAAAAGTCCTCCTGTATTTTTTTGAAAACGATACGCTAAGGCAAACTGAGGTGTAATTTGAAGGTGATTGGGAAATTTCGAGTAAATGGTATAGGTGTTTAGTATACCACCCGAGCATTCCAGTTTGTGGTTATTTTTACCAATTAAATACTGGTATGTCAAAGGCAGATTTAAATAAGTTCTTTCTTGCACCCCATCTAATCTCCACTTTTCGGGAAACCAACAGCCTCCAAGTCTCAGAGAATGATTTGGTCGGATTAGGTATTCTACATTCAGAGAATAAGGATCTCCGGCTCCTAACAGTTCTACATAAACTATGTATTTTTTATAAACTAACGGTTGACAGCAGGCGGTTGTCGTAATAAATAGCAGGAGTGGTATAAATAATTTCATGTCAAAAGGTTTTTCTGCTCACATCTGCAGCCGTGTAAAATGTAAGATGTAACGATTTTGCCCTTAATAGTACAGCTTTAATATCGGATTCATTGATGCCATAAGCGCCTTCATCTCCTGCAACGTTGTCATATGAAACGAAATGGCAATAAAGGGCAATGCATTGATGACTTTTTTTTGCCTTTTCAAGTGCGGCATAAACTTCATCTAATCCATGTTTGAATTTTCTGTCGATGCTACCGGCATTAAGTATTTTGAGGTTTCCGTATTTATAATAAATAGGATCCATATCTTCTAAATCTTTATTTAAGTATGGTTGCTGGGTTTTGCGCACGCTGTAAAACAGTTTCAAGAGTTCCTGATCACTTTCTGTGGTATATTCACCATCAGGATACGCAAATGTTACCGGATCAAAACCGTCTTTTTTCATTAGATCAGATATTTCAACGATTTCAGTCTTTAAGTATTCAGCTAATGTGTTTTGTTTTAAATAGGTAATTATATTAGGATGTGTTTTGGTATGATGCGCCATTTCATGGCCATCACCAACCAGAATACGCATTTGCTGAATTTGGCTATCTGTTAGTTCCTGATATCCGTTTATATAAAAGGTGATTTTTATATTGTTATCTTTTAAGAAGTCGCGCATACGAAACCAATGGTGTGGTTGAACATCGGTACTTAGCATAATTCCCGGTCCCAATAATTTAACGCCATCATCTTTTTTACAAGTTGATAGTAGCATCGTTAAAACAAAAATGCCGCAGATTGATTTAATAATGGGGTAGCTTATTCTCATGAAATGATAAATATAGCCGATTGTTACAATAGCCGGAAGATATTGATTTTTAGTTTTCAACGAGCAGGATCATGGAAAGTAATGTTCTAAGTAGCATAAGTTGTGGTTCTGGCAGGGTTTCGCTTGAAATTACCCCTTGATGTGCATAAGTTGTATCTACAATAATGGTAGTGAATTCTTTAATTTTATATTACACTAATAAATTGAAACACATGAAAAATTTATCCAACATTGGGCGAATCATGTTCGCTGTTCCTTTTTTGGTTTTTGGTCTAATGCACCTAATGAGTGCAAGTCAAATGGCCGGTCTGGTTCCTTCCTTTATTCCAGGAGGTGTTTTTTGGGTTTATCTTACAGGGTTGGCTCAGGTTCTCGCAGCAATAAGTATTATGAGTAAGAAGATTATTAAAATAGCTACATTATTGCTGGGTATTTTATTAATGATTTATGTGCTTACGATTCACCTTCCCGGGCTTGGTTCTGAGGATCAAATGATGAAAATGATGGCCATGTCGGGGTTGCTTAAAGACTTTGGTTTAGCAGGTGCTGCATTCATGATTTCGGGGCAACATTGGGACGAATAACAAAATAAGGGTAAAATTGAAAGCAGGACTTAGATAGTCCTGCTTTTTTTATGGAAAAATCTTACCTTGCGGGACTGATGAACGAGATAGACGTAGAATACAATACCCAGCGTGAACACATGATGATTTCGGAGTATGGCCGAAATATCCAGAAGATGGTGAACTTTGCTATGGCAGAGCCAAGCCGGGAACGCAGAACCGTTTTAGCCAATGCTTTAATATCATTGATGGGGAGCTTAAACCCTCAACTGCGTGACGTTGCCGATTATAAACACAAATTGTGGGATCACTTATTTATCATATCCGATTTTAAATTGGATGTGGATTGTCCATATCCTTTGCCTACTAAAGAGAGCGTTTTTCGTAAACCGGATTTATTAGACTACCCACAAAGCCGTATTCGTTTCCGTTTTTATGGAAAAAATATTGTAGGCATGATCGAGGCTGCAACCAAACTGGAAGAAGGTCCGATGAAAACAACCTTTATCAACCTGATAGGGTCGTTTATGAAAAATGCCTGTAAAAGCTGGAATGCCGAAACGCTTTCGGATGAAGAAATATTGGCGCATCTTGAAATGTTGAGTGATGGTAAAATAAGGGTTGAGGATAATGAGAATGTAGAGTTTCGTACGGCTAATTTCGGTAACAATAACAACAATAATAACAACCGTAATAACCGCAATTTCAAAAACCGTAATAATAACAACAATAATAACAACAACCGACATCGGAATAATAACAACAACAATAACAATGGTGGTGGCAATCGAAATAGTGGAGGTAGCGGCAATAGCAACAATCGAAATTTCAGAAACAATAACAATAAAAACAGGGGCTAAGCCTCTGTTTTTAGTTAATTGATTTCCCAATAAAACAAATGACAAGACAGGGGCAATGACTTAATCAACTTATCAACCCTATCAACTCAATTACTCAAAAAATGAACGATTACGATTTTAAAAAGATAGAACAACACTGGCAGGACAAATGGCGAAAGGACGGCATTTATAAGGTTAGCGAAAACACAACGAAACCTAAATGTTACGTGTTGGACATGTTTCCATATCCTAGTGGTGCGGGATTGCATGTTGGACACCCATTAGGTTATATAGCTTCTGATATATACGCCCGGTATAAACGACTAAAAGGGTACAATGTATTGCATCCGATGGGATATGATTCATTCGGGTTGCCTGCTGAACAATATGCCATTCAAACAGGACAGCATCCTGCAATTACTACAGAAAACAATATTGCACGCTACCGTGAACAATTGGATAAAATCGGATTTTGTTACGATTGGGACAGAGAAGTACGTACATCAGATCCTTCTTATTACAAATGGACGCAGTGGATCTTTATTCAACTCTACAACTCCTGGTACAATCCACATTCGGATAAAGCAGAACCGATTGAAACATTGATTCATCTTTTTGAACAGAAAGGGTTCAACGGGGTGGATGATTCTATTTTAACCGGAGGTATTGAATTGAATTTTTCAAACTTTACGGCAGTCGAATGGAAAAACTTTGACGAAGAGCACAAGGAGAATATATTACTGGGTTTTCGTCTGGCTTATCTTAGCGAAGCTTTTGTAAACTGGTGTCCGCAGTTGGGTACCGTATTGAGTAACGATGAAGTGAAGGATGGTGTGAGCGAACGTGGTGGTTACCCGGTGGAGCGAAAGCTGATGAACCAGTGGAGCATGCGTATCACTGCATATGCCGATAGATTGTTGAAAGACCTTGATGGGTTGGACTGGACCGAAAGTTTGAAAGAAACGCAGCGCAACTGGATTGGTAAATCACAAGGAGCGAGTCTTAATTTTACGGTTCAGGACAGCAATTTTGATATTGAAGTGTTCACTACACGCCCCGATACCATTTTTGGAGTGAGTTACCTCGCTATTGCTCCCGAATATGAATTCTTAGATGATTTACTCCATCCTAATTATATGGATGATGTTAGAACATATGTAGACGAAGCCAAAAACAGAAGTGAGCGCGAACGTCAGGCTGATGTGAAACGTATTTCTGGAGCCTTTACAGGAACATACGCAATGCATCCGTTTACCGGACAAGAAGTGCCGATCTGGGTAGCTGACTATGTATTGGCCGGATATGGAACGGGTGCTGTAATGGCTGTTCCAGCACATGACTCAAGGGACTTTGCGTTCGCCAAACATTTTGATCTGCCTATCCTTCCGGTTGTTGCTATTCCCGAAGGACATGATTTGAATGCCGCTTCGTATGATGCCAAGGAAGGAAAACTAACTAACTCGGATTTTCTGAACGGATTGGATGTAAAAGAGGCAATTAAAAAAGCGGTAGAGTATATTGATAAACGTAAGATTGGAAAAGGTAAAACCAACTTCCGTTTGCGTGATGCTATTTTTGGCAGACAACGGTATTGGGGAGAACCCATTCCGGTGTACTACAAAAATGGTATTCCATATTGTATGCCCGAGGATACGTTGCCGCTTGAACTTCCTGCTATCGATAAATTTTTACCAACCGAAGATGGAGAACCACCTTTGGCGCGTGCCGAAAAATGGATGTGGGATGAAACCAAACAGGAAGTATGTACCGAAGGTTTCCCGATTGAAACCACAACGATGCCGGGCTGGGCAGGTTCATCCTGGTATTTCCTACGGTATATGGATCCAACCAATGAGCATGAGTTTGC
>JAZKGH010000089.1:0-7204 GCA_040386055.1 Bacteroidota bacterium | reverse complement strand
GCTGATTAATTAACGAAAGATGTTGTGGACCGTCAACATTAATCTGAAATGAAATGGAGGCCATCTCTTCGTTGATGAAACTATACAAAACCCGTGATTGGATCCCATGTATTAATTTAGTATACAACACACGATCGTGTTTAATTCCTGCTGTTCTATCGCGGTATAATACTGCAGGTTTTTTGAACAGGTTTAATGTCTCCAACAATGAGGAACCTATATTCAAATGATTTGTATCCAGTTTATCCGTTGTTTTAACCTCATGTGGTGCATTATATTTTAGCCTGCTTTTCAAAGAGTGCAGTGTTTCTTCAGTTAAGAAACTATTATAACCATTACGCTTCCAGGTGAAAGGTTTCCTGGAAAGCATCAGATAAGTCAAATAGGTTAATCTGTTTAATAGCATGATGAATGGCTGTTTATAGAAACAAATTTATAAAAGGACTTCACTTAAACAAGCCTTATGAAAGACCTTAGGCTTTGGTTATGAGGTCATATGATTTAATGCGTTGATTTACAGATTGTTAATTTTTGAATCAGGTGCTTATTTTTGTTATTGGTCACTTATCTTGTTTTAATCACCGTTTGGCCTAAATTTGGAATAAGAGTTTAAAAGCCTTAAAGTATAGATGTTTACATGTGAGTATATTTTACCCGGGTTGTTTTGGCTCTCTATTGTTCCTACCTTTGTCGCATGAATTCACCTATGCAAAAGCAAACAGCAGACTATTTTATGGAGTTGGAACACCATTACGGAGCGCATAATTATCATCCGCTGCCTGTGGTTATTGAGAAAGGAGAAGGTGTATTTATGTATGATGTGGAAGGGAAACGATATTTTGATTTTTTGTCAGCTTATAGCGCTGTTAATCAAGGACATTGCCATCCGCGTATTACCAAAGCATTGATTGATCAGGCAGGAAAACTAACACTCACCAGCAGGGCTTTTCATAATAATCTCTTAGGTGAGTATGAGAAATACATCACATCCTATTTCGGGTACGATAAGGTTTTACCTATGAACACGGGTGTTGAAGGAGGAGAAACTGCCGTTAAGCTTGCCAGAAGATGGGGATATAGCGTTAAAGGCATTCCTGAAAATCAGGCCACGGTTGTATTTGTTGAAGGCAATTTTTGGGGTAGAACAATGGCTGCCATTTCTTCTTCAAATGATCCGACTAGTTTTGCGAATTTCGGGCCTTTTATGCCCGGGTTTACTTTGATTCCATACAATGACTTAGAGGCCTTAGAAAATATATTTAAAGCGAATCCGAATGTTGCGGCTTTTATGTTTGAACCTATTCAGGGAGAAGCAGGAGTTGTAGTTCCGCATGAAGGTTATTTGAAAGGCGTAAGGGAATTATGTACCCGTTACAATGTATTGATGATTGCAGATGAAGTACAAACAGGACTTTGTCGCACAGGAAAAATGCTGGCATGCGATCATGAAGGAGTGAAGCCGGATATGGTTATTTTAGGTAAAGCACTATCAGGGGGAGTATTACCGGTATCAGCCGTTTTGGCTAATGATGCAGTGATGCTTACTATCCATCCGGGTGAGCATGGGAGTACTTATGGAGGCAATCCGCTCGCATGTGCTGTTGCAATGGAAGCATTGAAAGTATTAGTGGATGAGAGTCTTGCTGAAAATGCAGATAAAATGGGTGTGATTTTCAGACAACGCATGGAACAGTTGAAAGCGAAAACACCTTTAATAGAAACCGTGAGAGGAAAAGGGTTACTGAATGCTATTGTGATTAAACCTTTTGGTGAAAACAAAACAGCCTATGAGGTATGTCTTGCTATGAAAGAGAATGGATTATTAGCTAAGCAAACCCATGGTGACATTATTCGTTTTGCCCCTCCGCTGGTGATTACCGAAAAGCAGATTCACGAGGCTTGTGATATTATTGAACAAACTATTTTAGGGTTACACTAAACAAATCATACCTTGTTATACGTTATATAATAACCACAAGGCGCAGCGTTTTGTGGTTATTTCTTTTTATAGATATTATACATGCACTATTTTACTTCATTCAATCCGTATACACTTACTGAGTTGGCTCAGTATCCCATTGCAACAGCAGCCGAAATTGAACAGCTAATTAGCTACGCTGATGATGCGCAAAAAAGTTGGAAGAAAACAACCATTTTGCATAGGGCAACTTTGATACTTCGATTGGCGAAACTCATTGAAACACATCATGAGGAACTAGCCAAAATTGCCACACTCGAAATGGGTAAAACGCTAACGGAATCAAAACTGGAAGTGTTGAAGTGTATTACGGCATGTGAGTATTATGCAGCTCATACCGAACGGATATTGGAACCGGAAATTACACAACATACAGATGGTCGTGAGGTAACAACCTTATTGGAACCAATGGGTGTTGTGATGGGAATATTTCCCTGGAACTTTCCATATTGGCAGATTATTCGAAGCGCTATCCCTGTGATTATGGGCGGCAATACCATGATTGTTAAACCCGCCCCCAATACACCACAATGTGCTTTGGCATTACAGGAATTGTTTGATAAAAGTGAATTAAACGGCATTGTACAAACACTGTTTGCTAATGAAGCCCAAATTGCATCTATGATAGGTGATGCAAGGATTAAAGCAACAACTCTCACGGGCAGCGAAAAAGCCGGTTCAGCGGTAGCATCAGCTGCAGCTATGCATATCAAAAAGTCGGTGCTGGAGTTGGGAGGAAGTGATCCGTTTATTGTGCTGAAGGATGCAGATCTGGATTTGGTTATGGATAACGCAGTTAGTGCCAGATTTCAGAACAACGGACAAAGTTGTATTGCCTCGAAGCGTTACATAATTCATAAGGATATTGCTACTGTTTTTACGCAAAGACTGATTGCAGCAGTATCCAAATTGAAAATGGGAGATCCATTACTGCCGGAGATTCATATAGGACCAATGGCTCGTGCGGATTTAAAAGAAAAACTGGCCAAGCAAGTACAACAAACAATAGAGGAGGGGGCGCAACTTCTTTTTCAGGGGGAAGTTACCGAACCTACAGGTTGTTTTTATCCTCCAACAATTCTTTCATCTATTCCTAAGGGAAGTGTTGCCTATCGTGAAGAATTATTCGGACCCGTATTAGCGTTGTATATTGTTCAATCGGATGAAGAGGCTATTGCACTGGCAAACGATACAGAATTTGGATTAGGAGCCAGTATTTGGACGCAAAATATTGAAAAAGCCAAAGAACTTGCCCGACTGATTGAATCGGGGCAGGTATTTGTGAATGCAGTTACTCGTTCCAATACAGCCTTTCCATTTGGCGGTGTTAAAAAGTCGGGATTTGGCAGAGAGATGGGAATACAGGGATTAAAAGAATTTTGCACAATTAAAACCATTTGGGTTTAACATGTCGTTTATAAAAATGGTTGGCTGTTTTAGATAAACGGGTTACCTTTGTTTTAATCGAATGGAATTCAAAAATCATATCCTTATAGTAGAAGATGAGCAGATTAACAGAGAGTTACTAAAAATTTATTTAGAATCTCACTACCGGTTAATGTTTGCAACAGATGTTGATACAGCCATCCAACTTATAAATACGACCTCTTTTGGGTTAATTATTACCGATATTCGCTTAAGTGGCGGATTGGATGGAATTGAACTGCTACAATATATCAGGAAACAACCGAACATGAAAGACATACCGGTTATTGCTTATACAGCATCTGAAACCAGTGTTAATCAAAAAAGTTTTGCGGAAGAAGGTTTTGACGGTTTTATATATAAGCCAGCGTTGCAAGAAGAAATTCTCCAAAAGGTAGCCACGCTTTTAGCTGAATCAAAATAAGTCCCAAAGGTATAATCCAAACCACATATTCAGGTAAAAGAGAAATAAGATGCACATTGCTATTCCAAAAGTAATGAGGACTCCTATTGTTTTTCCGGCCGCATTTTTCCCTACCTTGAAATAACTCTTGGTTATTTTTTCGCTCAAATCGTCTATCCACATAAAAGCCGGGTACAGCACAAAAGCCGTGAGCAACATTCCGATAAGTGTTGCTTTTGCAGGATGAGTAAGATGTTTGTACTTGAGCAAATAAGAAGTAACCTTATCGTTAATAAGGTTAACACCTAAAATGGATACGATAAAAATGCAAAAATTAACAAGCTTTTTGTAGCTGAACATGCTGCGAATATACGCTTAGCTATTGTTTTGCTTAAAGCCTATTGATGGTTTCTCCGGAACACTGTTATAATCAATCTTAAATTCTTCAACATCCTCGAATTTCAATTCATGAATCATATCTACGGTGCGCAATTCCGGCTCAATTTTGGCCAATCGTAAGTGTTGATTTTTGATTGACTCTTCAATTGTTTTACGAACATTACGGGCATTACCAAAAAATTTATTCCGTGTTTTAGATAAGAACACCATGTACGCCTTAAGATGATCGAGTGCTTGTTGATCGGCAGTAATACTGTTGCCCGCAAGCATTTTTACTGCGATCTCAAATAACTCATTGGCATTATAATCTTCAAATACATAAGACCTGTCGAAACGGGAATGAAGCCCGGGATTTGATTCAAGGAAATGTTTCATGTTATCTGTATACCCTGCAACAATTACTACTAATTCCCCACGACTATCTTCCATTCGTTTTAAAATAGTTTCAATAGCTTCTTTTCCAAAATCATTTTCACCACCTTCACTCAGGGCATAGGCCTCATCAATAAACAATACACCGCCCATGGCCTTGTTCAAGATCTCATTGGTTTTTAGAGCTGTTTGTCCAACATAACCACCTACCAAAGCCTGGCGATCACATTCCACCAGATTACCACGTTCCAATATGCCAAGAGCTTTGTAGATCTGTGCCAGTAAACGTGCTACCGTTGTTTTACCCGTTCCCGGATTTCCGGTGAATACAGAATGCAATGAGAATGTTTGACGGATATCTTTTCCGATCTCTTTATAAAAACGCACCAGCTTCACCAGTTCATCAATTTCGTTTTTGATGTTGGATAACCCGATCATTCCATGCAATGTATTGAGTGCCGATTTTAATAATTCTTCATCAATAGGAATATCCGCCATCTCACGGTTTTTGGCATTAAATATTTTCTGAATATCAAGTGCTGCAATCGTTGACAGATCTTCTTTACTAAGATCATTAGGATTTTCATTTTGCATGATGCGTAATCCCATATTCATTTTGCTCTCGTCAATCAGGGAGTTAACGTAACGTGCATTGCCAAAGGTCTTATCACGTTCTCTATAGGAATCAACCAATTTTTTATATAGCAATTCGCGCGCTTCGGGATTGAATAGTATTGCTCGTTTTTGAGCAGTATAATCAGCAATCAGCATAAGGTCTTGCGGAGTATAATCTGGGAAATCATAATGCATATTGAAGCGTGATTTAAGTCCCGGATTCGACTCTAAAAAATTAGTCATTTCCTCTGGATATCCTGCCACAATAATGGATAGGTCACCATCGCCATCACTCATTTCTTTAAGTAAAATTTCAATAGCTTCTTTTCCAAAATCTTTAGAGTCATCATTTTTTCGGGCAAGTGCATAAGCTTCGTCAATAAACAAAATTCCACCCTTTGCTTTTTTGATTATCTCTTTTGTTTTGGGTGCGGTTTGCCCGATATATTCTGCAACCAGATCCGAACGATCAGCTTCTACCACATGGCCTTTAGTAAGCAATCCAAGTTCATGGTAAATCTTACCCAACATTTTTGCTACGGTGGTTTTACCTGTTCCCGGATTACCGGTGAACACAGCATGCAGGTTTATTTTATCTGTATCGTCAAATCCTTTTTCTTTTCTGAGTTTGATGAAATTTAAATAGGTAGTGTATTCTTTTACCTTTTTCTTAATCGAATCCAGTCCGATCAGGTCATCCAGTTCTTTAATGGCAATGCCAAATCCATCGTCAGGAGTAGCTCTTTGTGAAGGGCGTTCAACCAGTTTGCTTTTAGGTTTAACGGGTGCTCTAGGCACGTCTTTTTCATCCACAAATACTTCACCCACTTCAAACGGAACGGTAGCAATAATCTGATCCATAAACACGATATCCACGGAGTAAATATCATTACCCCAGGTGCCTTTCTGATCAGCTCCCCAGCCAATGGTACACTCAAATTGCGACTCTTTTGTGTTCACCTGAAAGATCTTATCAATGCTTCCTTTAAGCTGACCACTATGAGTGCGGAAGTTGAAGAACAACTCGCAAGCCCACTGGTCTTTCGTTTTAACCAGATTTTCGGCTGCAAGTTCTACCCATACATAACGGGTTTCTTTGCCGCTAAAGGCAACTACATATTTGCGGTCTTTTTTAGGAACATTGGAGTCCGGGCCTTCATACAGACGTATGTTTTGGGTAATGAAGAATGGATTAACGGTTTCAGTTACTACACCCTGTTCTTCAACATGGAATATTTTTTCAAAAACGAAAACATTATCAATCCATGCTTCCCAGCGGTAATTACCATTTTTCCAATACGCTCCTGGAGTTTTTACACCCCAACCTTCTCTTACAAATACAATGTTTTCATCTTTACGAATGGTACGGTCTGCCACCAGGCTGCATATTTCGGTTCCGTCAATATTGTTTACACATTTGAGGTTAATACGCACGTCCCAGTCTTGTTCATCAAACAGTTTGTTGAAGAAAGAGAGCTCACAGTATATGAAGGTGCATTCCGCCTCATCATAAACCAGGCGGTATTTTTTTTCATTATTGGCCAGCCATTCGGTAGAACCAAATACTTTGAGATCTCTGAATTTATAATTGGTGGGTTTATCTTTAGCCATGATGGTGTATGTATTAATAAGATGAAGTGCCTATTCAAATACGATGCTAAGTTTATAGATAGATTCCATAAAATAAATAAGGTTGAGTCAGCAGAGTGTAAAATTCATGTTATCAGAAAAATAGGTTTTACACAAAACGAGCGGGTAAAAGAAAATGGTACAATAAAATAAAAATATGTAAGAAACACTTGCCTTTTACATAGACATCCTTACATTTGCACTCCTTTGTAAGGAGAAGGAGAGGTGCCTGAGTGGCCGAAAGGACATGTTTGCTAAACATGCGTACTGGAAACGGTACCGAGGGTTCGAATCCCTCCCTCTCCGCAGAAGACTAAAAAAGATACTTTCGGGGTGTAGCGTAGCCTGGTATCGCGCCACATTTGGGATGTGGAGGTCGTAGG
>JAZKGH010000088.1:0-3772 GCA_040386055.1 Bacteroidota bacterium | reverse complement strand
GAATTTGCCATTTTTCTAAAAACAAAATTTAGCTACTTTTGTCTCCCTTTTATAGAAGCAGAAAGTATGAAGATATTAGTTTGCGTAAGCAACGTGCCAGACACGACAACAAAGGTAACTTTTACCGACAACAACACGAAGTTTAATACTGCAGGTGTTCAGTTTATCATCAACCCGTACGATGAGTTAGCATTAACCCGTGCATTGGAGATTACTGAAAAACAAGGTGGAACAGTAAGTACTGTTACCGTTGGGTTAGCCGACACTGATGCAAGCATCCGCAAAGCATTGGCTATTGGAGCTACCGATGCTACCCGCATCAACGCAGAACCAACAAGTGCATACTTTGTAGCTGAGCAAATTGCTGCTTATGCAAAAGACCAGGCATTTGATTTGATCTTGACCGGCCGTGAGTCTATTGATTACAACGGTGGTCAGGTTGCAGGATTATTGGGCGAAATGTTGGGAATGCCTTCGGTAAATGTTATTACCAAAATTGACATTGAAAATGGTGTTGCAACAATGGAACGCGATATAGATGGCGGCAAAGAAAAATTAAGTTGTAAACTTCCATTGGTGGCTAGTGCGCAAAAAGATTTAACAGAACCTCGTATTCCAAACATGCGCGGAATCATGGCTGCACGTACCAAACCGTTGAATGTAATTGAACCGGTTGCAGGAGAACTAACATCAGCAACAATCGGGTTTGATTTACCTGCTGCTAAAGGCGGTGTGAAATTAATTCCGGCAGAACAGGCTGAACAGTTAATTGACCTGTTACACAACGAAGCGAAAATTATATAATTTGTTAATTATGTTAATAAAGGAATCTGTTAATTATGTAGTCTGTTTTACACAATTAACATATTCAACACACTTAACATACTCAACACATCAATCAACATAATCAACCAACAACATGAGTATTTTAGTATTTGCAGAAAGTATAGACGGAGTTTTCAAAAAATCAACTTTTGAAGCCGTTAGTTATGGTAGTGAAGTGGCGAAAAAAACTTCATCAACCTGTGTAGTCGTTTCCATCGGTAATGTTGACGACAGTAAACTTGCAGAATTAGCCAACTACGGTGCCGACAAAATTGTAAGCATCAAAGGAGATAAAGTATCCAACTTCTCTGCACAGGCATACGCCAAAGCAATTGCTACCGTAGCATCAGCAGAAGGTTCAAACATTATTGTGATTTCAAACACTTACAGTGGTAAATCTGTTTCACCACGCGTAGCTGCAAAATTAAAAGCAGGTATCGCAAGTGGAGTAATTTCATATCCTGATACCTCTTCAGGTTTCAAAGTAAGACGCAGTGTATTCAGCGGAAAAGCTTTTGCGGATGTGGATGTAAAAACGGTAACCAAAGTAATTGCCATCACACCTAATACATTTGATCTTGTAACCAACAGCAAACCGGCAAATATCGTTGCTGCTGACGGAGGTTTATCGGATGCAGATTTTGTTACACAAACAATTGAAGTATCACGTGTAACGGGTAAAATTCCACTTACCGAAGCTGAGATCGTAATAAGTGGCGGACGCGGAATGAAAGGCCCGGAAAACTGGGGAATGATTGAAGAACTTGCAACTATTTTGGGCGCAGCAACAGCTTGCTCAAAACCGGTAAGTGATATGGATTGGAGACCACACTCAGAACACGTTGGTCAAACAGGTATCACCATTAAACCGAATTTGTACATTGCAGTGGGTATCAGTGGAGCGATCCAACATCTTGCGGGTGTAAGCTCAAGCAAAGTGATCGTGGCTATCAACAAAGATCCTGAAGCACCTTTCTTCAAAGCCGCTGATTACGGTATTGTTGGAGATGCATTTGAGGTATTGCCTAAAATTATTGAAGCCGCTAAAAAACTTAAAGGTTAATTCAGGCTTTTAGTATAGATATTGAGAAATCCTTTTCACACAAGTGGAAAGGATTTTTTTATGGCAACCTATTTGCCAGGCTTGATGCAATGTATGTCCAGTCTATCTTACCATAACCGGAACCCAATCTTATAACAATTATCTTTTTTGCTTTATCTACAAATATGTATTGGCCTAAATGTCCCTGCGCACAATATTGATTGGTATTGTCTTCAAGCCACCATTGGTATTTGTAAAAAGCTTCACCACCATCTGAACGATCGGCTTTGGTACTTTCCTCAACCCATGATGAAGAAACCAATTGTGTTCCATTCCAATTCCCTTTATTCAGAAATAAGCGTCCGAATTTCGCAAAATCTCTGGTGCGTGCATTGATACAGCAGAACGTTTTTTCCCTTCCATCTTTCTTATCCAGACTCCAACTGCCGCTAAATTCCATATTCATGGGTTTCCACAATTTACGTTCAAAGTATTGTGTAATCGATTCCGTTTTTAAAGCTCTTGCTAATACCAATCCCAATAGCTGTGTGCTGCCACTGGTATATTCAAACCGGGTTCCCGGTTGCGCTGCCAGTTTCAACTTCATACACCTCTTATCCAATTTGCGACCGTAATAAAACGAAGCGGCATCTCCAAAAGGATTGTAATAACTTTCATTGAATTTTATTCCGGAAGTCATTTGCAACAAGTGTTTGATCGTAACCTTATCAAATCCGTTTTTTGTCATCTCAGGAATATATTTCGTGATGGGTTCATTCACGTTTAAAATTAATCCATCATCAATGGCACAACCAATAAGAGCAGAAGTATATGACTTCGCCATTGAAAAAGAGGCCACAATGGACGATGAATCATACCCCGAAAAATAGCGTTCATACAAAATACTATCGTTACGAATCACCATAAACGCCACGGTTTCGTGTTGTGTTAAAAAGGATTCAAAGCTTTGTGATTTCCCATTTACTTCAATTGATGTAGGTGCAATTTGTTTCTGTTCGTTCTTATGAAAAGTGAAGGGTGTTACAGAAACGGGTAAGGGCCTTGCAGGAAAAATCTTATAGTCGGTTATATCCGAAAAATTATACCATATAAACCTTCCTAGTTGGCAAGAAGGAAGCAACAAAAAGCATAGTACAACCAGAGCAAACAATCTTCTGTTCATATTTTCTATTTTACCCGAACTTACTAAATATTTTTTGCAAACCTTTCGGTTACTGAAAACTTTACCTTATTTAGTTCCTTCATGCAAGCCGATTCATTCATCAACATTCACACCCATCATAAACCTAAACTTAAAGAAGAGTTTGCCCTTCGCAATGCATACCTCTGCCTTACTTCCGATCAAATTCTAAACTTACCTTATGCAGTTTCCGCAGGATTACATCCATGGCATCTTCATCAAATGACGGTGAATGAATGCTCGGATAGATTAATTGAAATAGCATCTTCCGACAAAGTATTGGCCATTGGTGAAATTGGTATTGACAGAGCCATCGATATTCCTGTTAACATACAACTTAATTATTTTGACACCCAATTGAATGTGGCCCGGGCCCTGCAAAAACCGGTAATTATACATGCAGTGAGAAGCTACAGTGACCTGATGCCGTTTCTCAAAAAGACGAAAGTTCCGTTTATCTTTCATCAGTTTCAAGGCAATGAACAACAAGCGAGAGAACTCTTAAAATACAACGCCTATTTGTCTTTTGGCAAAAACCTGTTTGAACCTAAATCCGAACAAACGTTTAAAAATATTCCGGTTGAAAATATATTCCTGGAGACCGATACGGCTCACCATATCCACATTGCTGATATATACCGTAAAGCGGCCGAACTCAAAGAACTCGATATAGATGAGTTAAAATCAATTGTGTTTCATAATTT